>DATEOG010000357.1:0-8255 GCA_035274345.1 Gemmatimonadaceae bacterium | reverse complement strand
ACCTGCATCGCCGACGCGTCAGGGAAGCGATCGTCGGGATCGGGAGAGAAGCCGCGCTGCAGCCACGCTGCGATCTCCGGGGGAAACGCCGAGAGATCGATCTTCCCGGCGAGCTCGCGCGCGAGGATCGTCTTCGGATCGTGATCGCCGAACGGCGCCTCGCCCGTGAGCACGAAGACGACGATGGCGGCGAGAGAGAAGCAGTCGGCCGGCGCTTCCTGGGGCTCGCCGAGGAGCTGCTCCGGCGGAGAGAACGCCGGCGTGCCGGAGGCGCCCGTGGTCTCCTCACCCGTGGGATTCGCGATGCCGAAATCGGCGATTCGCCACCGCCGATACCTGTCGATCAACAGGTTCTCGGGCTTGAGGTCGCGGTGAATGATCCCGACCGCGTGCGCCGCGGCGAGCCCGCTCAGCACGCCGTCGATCTGCGGCGCGATCTCAGCGATCGACCGCGCCCCCGCCCGTTCGATGAGGTCGCCGACGGAACCGTTTTCGGCCAGCTCCATCGTGTACCAGGCCACGTCGCCGCGGCTGTCCCAATCGTAGATCGGGACGATCGCGGGATGCGCGAGCTGCGCCGCCAGTCGAGCCTCGCGACGGAACCGCCCGACCGCACGCTCATCGCGCGCGACGTGCGGGTGCAGCAGCTTGAGCGCCACCTCGCGTCCGAGCGACAGGTCGCGCACGCGCCACACCGAGCCGAAGCTTCCGGCGCCCAGCGGCGCAATCACCTCGTAGTCGTCGGCGAGCGCCCACCGAAGCCGGACTTCGGGAGACTCGCGCGCCGCGGCGGTATGCTCGCCGCTCAGCGTGAGCACCGTGCGACTCCCGACGATGCGGTCCATCGCGCGGATCATCGCCGCCACGGAGGTGAAGCGCTGGGACGGATCACGGTGGAGCGCCTTGTCCATCACCTGGGCAACTGATGGAGGCACGTCGGGGCGCACGAGGACGATCGGCGGGATGTCGTCGCGTGGCGGCGCCTCTCCCGTGAGCGCATTGAAGCAAAGCGCGGCAAGCTGCCACTGGTCACTCGCCGTCGTCGGTGCCCACGAGTCGCCCCATTCGGGAGGCAGAGGCATCCTCGTCGCGTCCGGAGCGATACCCTCCGGGACTTCGGCAAGCGGGACGGCCCACTGCCACCCGAGAAGCCACAGCCGGCCCATCGGCGTCGTCCACGCCGTGTCGACGGAGATCGCGCCGTGAACGGTGCCGGCGTCGTGCAGGTATGCGAGCGCGGAGCCGAGCTCGCGCGCCACACGGAGCACGGCGGGCACGTCGTCGGCTCCGGCACGCGCCAGCCGCGCGCCGATGGTCTCGCCCGCGATCCAGCGCCTCAGGTAGCCCGGGCCGCGACGGGTCTCCTGATACGCCGTCCAGTAGTGATACGTCGTCGGTGCGGCGGGGTGGTTCCGGTGCGCGAGCCCTCGCGCTTCCGCCTCGAGCCATTGGCTGTGCTCGGGATCGGGCGCGCTCACTAGCGAGAGTGAGCGATCGAGGGCGTCGACGATCTCCTGGAAGTGCCGATGCTGGTCCCACACGCCTTCGGCACCCCAGCTCCAACCGGGCGGAAGCTGCCAATCCGCCAGATGTGCCGGGAGATCGTGGGTTCCGCGCTGCACGTCGCCGGAGGCGCGGAGCGGTCGTGGAGCGCCAGAATCTGCGCGGGGCGAGGAGGCGGGGCGGGTCACTCTCGCAAGTTAGCGAACGGGGCGGGGCGAGGCAGGGCGCAGGGTCACAATCGTGACTCGGAGAGCACTTCCTCGGCTGCGGCTTCGAGCGCCGGCAGGAGAGACACGTCCGGCAGCACGCTCACCTCGACCACACGGACGCGCAGCGGCGTACCGTCGAGTGGATCCGACGACTGCAGCGACGGCACGTGCACGGTCACGGCGACGACGCGCCACATGGTCCCGCGAATCATCGCGCCCTCGGCGTCGACCGTATCGAGCTGCAACACCTCGCCGCGCGCCGGGATCACGGTGCTCTGGCACTCGGCCAGAACTGCCTCGTTGCGATCATGGCGTGTAACGCGAAGCGTGATCATGCGATTTGGCGGAGTGGGGTGCGGTAAGCTAGAAAGCAGGCGCCACGCGGGCCAGCGCAGGATGAAACTCGGACCCATATTCGGCGTACGAGAGATCGCATCCCCTTCGTCGAGGTTCCCCCAATGATGATCTTTCTTCTGAGCTTTCTCGCGAGCACGGTGCTCGCCATCGTCGGCTTCGCGCAGGCTCGCGCGTTCGTCCAGCGTCGCCTGCGCTACGTCGACGCCGTTCACTCGAAGCTGGCGCCAGTCATCGCCGGTGTCGGCGCCGCGCTGCTCGCGCTTCCGCTCGTCGCCATTCTGCCGTTCATCGGCCCCGGTACCGCGCTGTCTTTCGGGATCTCGGTCGGAGCGGGGGTGCTCGCCGGCTCGCGCGACGTTCGGGGCCGTCTCTCGGGGTACTGACGACGCCGGAGAGAGGCGGCGGCTGATTACCTTTCGATCATGCCGTCCTCCATCCTCTCCGCCGAGATCACCGACCCGGTCAACGCCCGCATCCTCGCCGTCAGCGAGGACCGGATCGCCGGCTTCCACGAAGATCCGTTCGCCGAGATCGCACGACTGAGCGGACTGCCGCTCGAGATCGTGCTCGAGCGCCTGCGGGCGATGCTCGAGGGAGGCGTGGTGCGACGCATCCGCCAGACGCTGATGGCGACCAATCTCGCCCCGGGCGCGCTGGTCGCCTGGCAGGTCCCCACCGAGCGTCTCGACGCCGCGTTCGACTTCCTCGTGGCGGAGGATCCCTTCTCGGGTCACGTCGTGATCCGCTCGACCGACGCCGAAACCTCGGGCTCGGTCTATCGCCTCTGGACGACCGTCAAGGTGCCGCAAGGTTTTTCCATGCAACGGCACTGTGAGCTGCTCGCCGAGCGCATCGGTGCGCAGGCGTTCCGGATCATGCCGGCGAAGCGACTGTTCGCGCTCGGCGTCGGCCACGTGCGACGCCGCGGCATGGAGCCTGGCAGTCGCTCGGAGGAGCTCGGCGAGGTGCTCGACACCAACATCGTCGACCTCGATGCACTGGAGTGGCGCGTGCTGGCGACGCTGAAGCGGGAGCTCGACCCCGACGAGGTGCGCTCGGAGCCGTGGCGCGCACGGGCCGCGGAAGCGGGCGTGTCGTACGACGAGTTCCTGCGCGTCGCGCGCGGTTTGTCCGGGCGAAAGGTCATCGGCCGCTTTTCCACCTTCCTCGAGCACGTGAAGCCTTCGGCCTCAGGGGCGCGCGCGACGCGGTACAACGCGCTGTTCCACTGGCGCGTGCCGCAGGGGCGCGAGATTGAGGCGGGGCGCGAAGTGGGCCGCCACCACATCCTCACACACGCCTACTGGCGCGAGGGGGGCGCCGAGTTCGCCAACGTCAACATCATGGCGGTGGCGCACGGAACCGAGAAGGCGACGGTGCTGGCCCACAAGGCGGCGATCGACCGACATCTCGAGGAGGCCGGTATTCCGGTGAGCTACACCAACGTCTTCTGGGGCGGGCGGAGCGAGATCAAGCCGTCCGAGGTGCTGCCCGGCGAATACGAAGCGTGGTGCCGGCGAATCGGGATCGATCCCGCAGACATGCGCGCGGGCTGACGATCATGTGGTCGGCGCGGCGCCCGACGGAGGACGCATGCGTCTCGTCGTGATCCTCTGGCGGCTTCTGCCCATCGCGCTGGCCTTCTGGCGCGACCATCGGCGCTGGCTGCTGTTCGGCGCGCCGGCGCAGCGGACGAGCGCGGACCACGAACGGCGCGCCTACCGCCTCGTGGCGAGCCTCGCGGCGCTCGGCCCCACGTTCGTGAAGATGGCGCAGCTGTTCGCCGGCCGGACCGACCTGCTCGCACCAGCATACGCGCGAGCGCTGACGACGCTCACCGACCAGGTGCCACAGGTGCCGCTCGCCGACATCGAGCGAGTCATTCGCGACGAGTATGGCGCAGCGCCCGCGGAACTGTTCGAGCGGTTCGACGAAGTACCGATCGCGGCGGCGTCGCTCGGCCAGGTGCACCGAGCACGGCACGCGGGCGAGGAGGTCGTGATCAAGGTGCTTCGGCCGGGCGTGGAAGCCCTCGTCGCCGAGGACGTGCGCGTCTCCCAGCGCCTCGTCGCTCTCGTCGAGCGCTGGTGGCCGAATCCGCACGTGGTCGGCACGCGCGTGGTGATACAGGAGTTCGCCGCGCGAGTCTCGGAGGAGATGGATTTTCGGCAGGAGGCCGCACACGCGGTGGCGATCCGCGCGAACTTCGCCGGATCGCGCAACATCTGGATCCCGCGTGTCGTCGAGCCGATGATCCGGCGGCGCGCGATCGTTTTGGAGTACTGCCCGGGCCGCCGCGTGGACCGGCTCGACGAATGGGTCGCCGAGGGCCGCGTGCGTCCCGACCGGATCGTGCGTGAGGTGATGGAGCTCTACGCCAGGATGATGCTGGTGCACGGGCTCTTCCACGCCGATCCGCATCCGGGCAACGTGCACGTCGCGGCAGACGGCCGGATCATCCTGCTCGACTTCGGGATGGTGGTCCGCGTTCCGCTCGAGCTTCGCCGCCAGCTGGTCGCGGCGATCTTCGCCGCCATCCGCCGTGACGCCGACGCGCTTGCCGAGTCATTCCATGCGCTCGGTCTCGTGGTCACCGGCGCCGACCCCGCCGTCATCCGGCGGCTCGCCGGCACGCTGCTTTCCGTGGCGGACCAACGCAACACGACGCGCGAGCGCGTCGAGCTGCTGGCCGACGAGGTCATCGCCGAGCTCTACGACTGGCCCATCGTGCTGCCGAGCCATCTCGTCTACTTCGCGCGTACCGCGTCCCTGATCGAGGGCCTCGGGACGCACTACGATCCCCACTTCAACGCGCTCTCGTTCGCGACACCGATCGCGCTGTCGCTGCGCTCGCGCATCCTCGCGTCGATCTATCCCGACGGCGGCCAGCCACGCGTCGATCCGGCGCGCGTCATCGGTGCAGCGCTGGGTGCCGTCGCGCGCGTGGTGCAGCGTGCGAGCGTGGAAGTCGTGGCGGCCGTGCGCGACGCCGTCGCGAGCGCCGCGATTCCGGAGTTGCCGCCCGCGACGTCCGGCGCCGAACGATGACAATTGACCCATCGTCCCACCACTTTCTTTCGAGACGAGGCGTTGCCGCGGGCTCCGCTGGCACTCGCCCTGCTTTTCTTCGTCGCATGACCGTGACCGTTCGAGGCTGTTTCGTGGGAACCAAGAGACCGCTCACAACCGCAATCACTGCTGTACTCGCGTTGATGGCGATCGCGCCGTCCTCGCACGCGCAGCGCCGCACGCGCACACGTTACCCGAGCGAGCTCCGTGGATCGCAGGAGAGCGTGCAGAAGATGTGGGACTTCGCGACGACGCATGGTCTCGTCTTCTATCGCACGCCTCGCGACATCGACAACGCGGTGGCGGACGGAAAGCTGGTACCGCTCGATGGCGACGCCTCCTACGAGCTCACGCGCGGTGTCGGGTTCTCGTATGCGACGCGGGAAGCGAAGCAGTTCCTCGTGTCGTTCGCGCCGCAGTATCTCGCCGCGTGCGGCATGCCGCTGACGGTGACGAGCGCGGCACGGCCGACGAGTCGTCAGCCGCGCAACTCGAATCCGTACTCGGTGCATCCAACCGGGATAGCGATCGACCTGCGTCGCCCGTCAGCGGGCCCCTGCCAGACGTGGCTGCGCAAGGCGCTCGCCGAGCTGGAGCAGCAGGGATACATCGAGGCGACCGAGGAACGGCACCCCGTGCATCTGCACGTCGCCGTGCTCACCGAGCCGGGCAAGATCGCAGCGCTGCCGCCCGCCGGGAGCGGCTTTCTCGCCGGCACACAACCGGGGGCGCAACGCAGCGACGGCGAGATCGCCCTGCGCTCCACGACACCGACCGTGCCCGTCTCCAACGCTCCGGCGCGGGCCGGAACGAACGGCGACGACGAGATTCGCGCCGGCACGTACCGCGTGCGCGAAGGCGACACGCTATGGGACGTCGCGCGCCGGAGCGGCGTGAGTGTGAGCGCGCTCGCTCGCGCCAACCGCCGGAGCACTCGTGGCGTGCTGAGGGCCGGGACGGTACTGAGGGTGCCGGAGGCGAGCAGGTAGGTCAGGACTGCTACGACCGTACCGAGTACTGACGTAGCACGTACCCGGTACCGGTTGGATGCTTCCGGAAAAGTGGCGAGTCCTGCGCGGCGAAGATGTCTCCGCGTCGAGATCCAGAGGGCGATTCCGGGAGCGCGCGCACTGAGTCCGGGTACTTGCTACGTCAGTCGTACTCGGTACGGCAGTGCCCTGTTATCGAGAGCACCTTGCCAGCAGCCTTTTCGGCGCCGCTGCGTTGGGGAACAGCTCGCGTGCCGCGCCGGCGTGCAGGCGCACGTTCGCGCATGAGCCTCGTTTCGCATACGTCTCGGCGAGCCGGAGGTGAATGCGGTAGCTGCCGGGATCGAGCTCCGCGGCGCGCTCCACTCGGCTCGCCCGTGTACTGGACTCGTACACCGCCATCGCCCCGAGCTGCGTGCTGTTGCGCGCGATGGAGAGGCCCCCGAGGATCGTCACCAGCAGCATGGCCGCTACCCGTGACGACGTCGAAAGCGCAACGACCGTTCGCGTGCGCGATGGTGGCGAGAGTGCGCCGAGCAGCCCCCATGCGATGAGCGCCGGCGCGGGGAGCAGCAGCACTGCGTCGAACGTGCTCACGACCAGCAGCACCGATACGGTGCCGAGCAGCGCCCACGACGCGAGTGCGTGCTCGGGATCCGACTCGGTGCGCAACGCACGCATGGCATCCACGAGCAACGCGATCATCGCCAGCGCCAACAGCACGAACGCAACGGGCCCACGTTCCGAGAGGAAGGCCATCCAATCGCTGCTCGGCCAGGGATTCGCCGTCATCCCGTCCGACGACAGGGAAGGATCTCCGGGCGACGCGAACCTGGGGTAGACGACCGCCCAGTTTCCCGGCCCCACGCCCAGCAGCGGATGACGCAGCGACATTCGCGCCGAGTTCTTGTACTGCTCCAGGCGCCCTCGCCCACTTCCTTCGCGATAGTTCACCACGCTTCGCGCCGTCTCGAGGTACGGCGAATCGCTCTTCCAGTTGAGCGTGTTGGGCATGACGAGCGCGAGCCCGCCTCCCGCGCCGGCGATCACGAGCAGCAGGGGCAATCGGCGCCAGCGTACCATCCCGCGCGCGCGCCGAGCAGCAAAATAGGCGAAGGCGAGCAGCACCACGACGCAGACGAGCAGGGCCAGCCACGCCGCGCGGCTGCGCGACAACACGAGCGCACCGGCGACGGCGGCCAGCGCCGCCGCCCACCATCCGAACGCCCGCGGCGATTCCGCGCGCAACGTGGACAGGAGCAGCGCGGGGAAGACGATGACGCAGACGTGCGCCATGAAGTTGCGATTGCCGAACGTTCCGCCCGGCGCGCGATTCAGGCTGAACGCATCGATTCGCAGTCCATACGTCTGCAACAGCGCCGTGATCGCACCGACGACGCCCGCGAGCACGAGTGCGGCGACGAGCCCACGCGCGAGTCCGGCGCGAGCCACCACCCGCGAGCACCAGAAGCACGTCGCACCCGAGAGGGAGAGTGATACCGCTCGGCCCGCTGCCCACCAGTTGGCGGCGAACAGCGCGGAGACCAGGCCGATCGCCAGATATGCCATCAGGAGCTGATCGACGCGCGACAGTCTCAGCTCCCTCGTCCGCGCGAGGCAGCAGAGCGCGGCGATCGTGGCGACGACGTGCAGCACGAGCTCCTTGGGTATAAAGAAGCGATCGAGCTCGAACTGCTTGTAGACGACCGCGGCGATCACGACTGCGATTGCGCCGACCTGGAGGACGACGAGGGCGGCGCGTTCGAAGGCGGTCGGCACGGGCGTCGCCGCGTCCCGGTGAATGCGGTCGGATTGGGGCACGCGGGAATGTATCCGGCTTCGCGCGTGGGGGCAGGGCGGGACCAACGTCCGTCTACTCGCGCGGCGCGCGTCGTGCAGGTATTGTTGGCACGCCCACCGACGAACCTTTCAACGGAGCGAACATGCCAATGACGTACGCGAAGACGGTCAGTCGAGTGGTGCTGGCGGTCGGCACCATGGTAAGCCTGCAGGGCTGCGCCGCGCTCTCCAACGTGCGCACCGAGCTTTCCAATATCCGCGTCGCGCCGCTTGCGCAGGAGAACTCCTCCGCGCAGCGCAGCATGTTGAGCCTGTACAATCCGGTGCC
>DATEOG010000356.1:0-4719 GCA_035274345.1 Gemmatimonadaceae bacterium | reverse complement strand
TGGGGAACTTTGCCGTGGCGCGGGTCGTGGACGAGCTGCGCCGCGTGCCCGGCGTGGGCGACGTGCGCTCGTTCTCCTCCGAGTACGCGATGCGCATCTGGCTCGACCCGGCCAAGCTCGCGACGTTCAACCTCACGCCGGCCGACGCGCTCGCCGCGGTGCAGGAGCAGAACAGCCAGTCCGCGGGCGGCTCCCTCGGCGACCGGCCTCTCGCCGAAGGGACCGAGCTGAATGCGGCCATCCTCACCCAGAGCCGGTTCACCACCCCCGAGCAGTTCTCCAACGTCATCCTGCGCGCCGATCCCGACGGTTCGGTGATCCGCCTCGGCGACGTGGCGCGCGTGGAGCTCGGCGCGCAGACGTACGGCTTCGACGTCGAGATGAACGGCGAGCCGGCGGCCGGCATGGCGATCCAGCTCACGCCGGGCGCGAACGCGCTCGCGGCGGCCGAGGCGGTGAAGGCGCGGATGGAGGAGCTGGCGATCGGCTTCCCGCCGGACATTCAGTGGAGCGTGCCGTACGACTCGACCCCGTTCGTTCGTGCGTCGGTGGAGTCGGTGGTGGAGACGCTGATCGAGGCGATGATCCTCGTCTTCCTCGTGATGTTCGTCTTCCTGCAGAACTGGCGCGCCACGCTGATCCCGACGATCGTCGTCCCGATCGCGCTCGCCGGCGCCTGCCTTGGCCTCTGGATTCTCGGCTTCTCGATCAACGTCCTGACGCTGTTCGCCATGGTCATGGCGATCGGCATTCTCGTCGACGACGCGATCGTCGTGATCGAGAACGTCGAGCGCATCATGACGGAGGAGCGGCTGTCGCCATACGACGCCACGGTGAAGGCGATGCACCAGATCACCTCGGCGGTCATCGGCATCACGCTGGTGCTCGTGTCCGTGTTCGTGCCGATGGCGTTCTTCCCCGGCACGACGGGGGCGATCTACCGCCAGTTCGCCGTCACGCTCGCGATCTCGATCGCGTTCTCGGCGCTGCTGGCGCTCACGCTGACACCGGCGCTATGCGCCACGCTGCTCAAGCCCGTGGAGGATCACCACGCGAAGTCGCGGAACCCGGTGAGCAGCGCCGTGGCGCGGTTCTTCGGCTGGTTCAACGCATGGTTCGCGCGCACCTCCGGACGCTATCAGGGCGTGGTGGGACGCATCCTCGTGCGGCCGCTCCGATTCCTCGCCGTGTTCGCGACCTTGATCGTGATCACGCTGCTGCTGTTCAGGCGCCTGCCCGGGAGCTTCCTGCCCACGGAGGATCAGGGGAGCGTGCTCACCGTGGTGCAGGCGCCGCCGGGTGCGACCACCGAGCGCACGAACATCGCGATCGAGCAGGTGAAGCAGTTCTATCGCGCGCAGCCGGAGACACAGACGACAATCTTCGTGCGCGGATTCAGCTTCTTCGGCCAGGGCCAGGCGAACGCGATGGCGTTCGTTCGCCTGAAGCCGTGGGACGAGCGGCCGGGCAAGGAGCACAACGCGACGACGATCGTGAACAGAGCGCTCGGCGCGCTGATGGGGGTCAAGGAAGCGATGGTGTTCACGCTCAACCCGCCGGCCATCCAGGGGCTCGGCGTGGCGAGCGGATTCAACTTCGTGCTGGAGGACCGCGCCGGCCACACGCTCGACGAGCTGCGCGCCGCGCGCAACCAACTCCTCGCCGCAGCGAGCAAGAGCCCGATCCTCGTCGGCGTGCGCCCCGAAGGCCAGGAGGATGCGCCGCAGCTCCGCGTGCTGATCGACCGGGTCAAGGCGCGCGCGCTCGGCCTCTCGATCGCGAGCGTCAACGCCACGCTCGCGATCTCATTCGGCAGCGCGTACGCCAACGACTTCAGCCGCGGCGGACGCATTCTGCGTGTGCTGCTCGCCGCGGACGCGCCCTTCCGCATGACACCGCAGGACGTGCTCGACCTCAAGGTGCGGAACGCGCAGGGTGAGATGGTGCCGTTCGGCGCGTTCACGACGGTGACGTGGACGGCGGGACCGCCGCAGATTCAGCGCTACAACGGTTATCCGTCGATGAACATCTCCGGCACCGCGGCACCAGGCCGCTCAACCGGCGAAGCGATGGACGAGATGGAGCGGCTCGCGCGCGATCTGCCGGACGGCTTCGGCTTCGATTGGACCGGACTCTCGTTCGAGGAGCAGCAGTCGTCCGGGCAGATCGTCTCGCTCATGGGCGTGTCGCTGGTCGTGGTGTTCCTGCTGCTCGCCGCGCTGTACGAGAGCTGGGCCGTGCCGATCTCGGTGCTCCTCGTCGTGCCGCTCGGCGTCCTCGGCTCCATCCTGTTCACGATGCTGCGCGGTCTGTCGGCGGACGTGTACTTCAACGTCGGCCTCGTGACGATCATCGGGCTGGCGGCAAAGAACGCGATCCTCATCGTCGAGTTCGCGATCGAGGAGGAGGCGCACGGCAAGGGCACGGTGGAGGCGACGCTCGCGGCCGTGAAGCTGCGCCTGCGTCCGATCATCATGACGTCGCTCGCGTTCGTCCTCGGCATGGTGCCCCTGCTCGTGGCGCGCGGCGCGGGCGCGGCGAGCCGCATCGCCGTCGGCACCGGGGTCGCGGGCGGCATGCTCACGGCCACGCTGTTCGGGATCTTCTTCATCCCGCTGTTCTATCTCGCGGTGCGGCGGTGGGTGAGCCGGAAGCGTCCGCCGTCGCCGGAGGAGATCGCGCACAAGCATGACCATGATCACGACCAGGATCTGGGGCATGGAGTGGCGCGTGCTTGAACGTCGGTATTGCGTGATGAGTCGTGCGTGCTGGGTGACTGCGAACGATTCTCGGGACGCTCTCACCCAGAACTCACCACCCATCACCCACTACCTGCCGTCTGCGCTTCGGGCGTGCATCGTCGCGCTCCTGTTGCCCCTGAGCGCCTGCCACTTCGCCCCCAAACACGCCCAGCCTCCCCTGCCCACGCCCGCCGCGTACGACCCGGCGACCAGCCCGGCGGCCGGGACGCGTGCGGTGGACGTCGGGTGGCGCGACTTCTTCGCCGACCCGCGGCTCGAGGCGCTGATCGAAGCGGCGCTCCTGCACAACCGCGATCTCGCCGTCTCGGTGGCGCGCATCGAGCAGGCGCGCGGGTTCTACCGCATCCAGGGCGCGCAGCGGTTTCCGGAGCCCGTGCTCGCGGCGGGGGCATCGCGGAGCCACAACGGCCGCAATGCGGCGGGCGTCCCCAACGCCAACGACGTCACGATCGATCGCGCGTCGATCAACGTCGCGGTGAATCAGTTCGAGCTCGACTTCTGGGGACGCGTCCGCGACCTCACGGAGTCGGCGCGCGCCGACTACCTCGCCACCGTGCAGGCGCAGCGTGCGTTCCGGCTCTCGCTCATCCAGGACGTCGCCGCGACGTACCTCGCGACGATCGAGACGGCGGAGCAGATCCGCCTCGCCGACACCACGGTCCTGAGCCGGCGCGAGGGCGTGCGGATCACGCAGGTGCGCTTCCGCGCCGGACTCACGTCGGCGCTGGACCTGCATCAGGCCGAGTCGCTGCTGGCCCAGGCGGAAGCGTCGCTGGCATCGCTCCGCCTGACCCAGGTGCAGCTGAACAACCAGCTGCTGGTGCTCGTCGGCGGGCCGGTTGTCGGACCACTACCCGCACCTCTCCCGCTCACGCAGCAGACCACCGCCACGGCGCTCGCGGCGGGGCTCCCGTCGGAGCTGCTGCTCGCACGGCCGGACGTGCTCGCGGCGGAGGAGCGCCTTCGCTCCGCGGAAGCGAGCATCGGCGCGGCGCGCGCCGCGTTCTTTCCGTCGATCTCGCTCACCGGCGTGTTCGGGTTCGCGTCGAGCGCGCTGAGCTCACTCGTCGGCAGCGACGGCATGACGTGGAGCTACGCGCCGACCCTGCTCACTCCGATCTTCAACCGGGGCCGGCTCCGAGGCAACGCGATCGTGGCGCGAGCCGAAGGGGAGATCGCGGTGGCCGACTACGAGCGGACGATCCAGGTCGCGTTCCAGGAGGTCTCGAACGCGCTCGCGGGACGGCAGCATCTTGCCGAGCAGGTGGCGGCGCAGGAGCGCGGCACGGTGGCGCAGCGGCAGATCGCGGCGCTGGCCCGCACGCGGTACATCGAGGGCGTCGTGAACTTCCTCGAGGTGCTGGACGCGGAGCGGAACCTGTTCGCATCCGAGCAGCAGCTGCTCCGGCTGCGCCGCGCGAACGTGGAGAATCTCGTCGCCCTGTACGTCGCGCTGGGAGGCGGGGCGGTCGAGCGGCGCTAGGACCGCACCCAGTCGCCATGCAGTGCGCCACGCCCCCGCGCGCTCGCCGAGGGTCAGGAGGAGGACAGACGAGACGTTGATCCTTCGCTCTGCATCGCCTCCCTGGGCGCAGCGTCGCGGGGGTGCCTGAGTCCAAGCCGGTCGGCCACCCGCACCAGATCGGGCAGTGAGTGGACCTCCAGCTTCGTCATGACACGGGCGCGATGCACCTTGACGGTCTTCGCGCTCGTCCCGAGCACCGCCGCGATCTGCTTGTTGAGCCGCCCGCTCGCGACCAGCGCACACACCTCGCGCTCGCGAGGCGTCAGTCGGGCGGCGCGCCGGCGAAGCACGCTCAGCTCCGCGTCGACGGAACGGATGGCGCGGTCACGCGCGATCGCGCGCTCCACCGCCGGGAACAGCTCGCCGGCGTCGATCGGCTTGGTGAGGAAGTCGATTGCGCCGCTCTTCATCGCGCGGATGCTGCTCGACACG
>DATEOG010000355.1:0-7792 GCA_035274345.1 Gemmatimonadaceae bacterium | reverse complement strand
GCTCCGACCAGGTCGGCCGGACGTACCTTGGATTTGCGACCGGCGCCCACGTACACGCGCACGACGTTGCCGTCCGAGGTTTCGGCCGACCGACGCGACTTTCGCGGCTTCTCTGACCCCTTCGCCGCGTGCCCTGGCTTCGCGCGGTCGCGCGCGCCACGCGAGGCCTCTGGGCGCAGGGCGACCGTCGGAATCTCCACCTCGTCCTGGCCCGCCTCGCTCGAATCGGCCTGCTTCACCGCCGCCGCGGCCACGTCCATGATGTCGAATTCCTGGGCGAGCGAATCGACCACCACGCGGAAGTGATCCAGATCCCCCCCGAGTATGGTCTCGCGTATCGACGCGCGGGTGAGCTCGAGACGCCGCGCGCGCAGGTCGGCAACGGTCGGCACGGCCGCGATCTCGATCCGCTGCTTCGTCTGATGCTCGATGTTGCGCAGCAGTCGATGCTCACGCGGCTCGGCGAGCGTGATCGCGACTCCTTCGCGGCCGGCGCGGCCCGTGCGGCCGATGCGGTGCACGTACGCCTCCGCGGCGCTCGGCACGTCGTAGTTCACGACATGCGAGACGTGCTGAACGTCGAGCCCGCGCGCGGCGACATCCGTGGCGATGAGCAGATCGGCCGAGTTGGCGCGGAACTTCTTCATCACCCGGTCGCGCTGCTCTTGGCTGAGTCCACCGTGCAGCGCCTCGGCGCGATAGCCGCGGCCGTTGAGCGATTCGGTCAGCTCGTCGACCTCGGTGCGCGTGCGGCAGAAGACGATGGCGGAGGTGGGGCTCTCGACGTCGAGCACGCGCCCCAGCGTCGCGATCTTGTGCGCTCGCCCGACGATGTATGCCACCTGACGCACGCGCGGCGCCGAGCCGGCGGGGACAACCTCGCGGTCGATGCGCACGCGCACCGGCTCCTTCAAGTGCGCCTCGGCGAGCTGCGCGATGCGCGGCGGAAGCGTCGCGGAGAACAGCGCGGTCTGGCGCTCCTTCGGCGTCGCCTGCAGGATCGCCTCGAGGTCCTCGGCGAAGCCCATGTCGAGCATCTCGTCCGCCTCGTCGAGCACCACGACCTTGACCGCATCGAGCCTGAGTGTCTTGCGCCGGATGTGGTCGAGCGCTCGACCTGGAGTCGCGACGACGACGTCGACGCCGCGCTTGAGCATCCGCAGCTGGGTTTCCATGGATGCACCCCCATAGATCGGCAGCACGCTGACGCCGAGCGACTTCCCGTATTTGTGCACCGCTTCGGCGACCTGCATCGCGAGCTCGCGCGTGGGGACGAGGATCAGCGCCGCCGTACGTTCGCGGGGATCGGCGTCCGGCGTGACGGCGTGCAGAAGCGGGAGCGCGAATGCCGCGGTCTTCCCCGTGCCCGTCGCCGCCTGGCCGAGCACGTCACGTCCGGCGAGCAGCGGCGGAATCGCCTCGCGCTGCACCGGCGTCGGCTCCTCGTAGCCGAGCGCCGCGAGCGCGTCGACGAGACGCGGGTCGAGCCCGAGCGCGGCAAAGCCCGGGCTCTGGTCGACGGGCGGAGAGGCGGAGGCGCGAGGCGTCATTGGAGGATGCGGGAGACGGGCGGTGCGACAGGACGGCTTCGTATCTTAAGCGATGCCGAACGATTCAGGGTCGCCGCCGTTCGAGATCCGTGCCTCGGCAATGCAGGGGCTGGGCGCGTTCGCGAACCGACACATCCCCGCTGGCGTGCGGTTGATCGAGTACGCAGGCGAACGGCTCACCCCGGCGCAGGCTGACGCGCGCTACCCCGACGTCGAGGGAGAGCGGCACCACACGTTTCTGTTCGCGATCGACGATGACGTGGTGATCGACGCCGCCGTGAACGGCAACGACGCGCGGTTCATCAACCATTCCTGCGATCCGAACTGCGACGCGGTGATCGAGGACGGCCGCATTTGGATCGAGACGATCCGCGACGTCGAGCCGGGCGAAGAGCTGGCGTACGACTATGCGTACGTGCTGGAGGAGCGGCACTCGCCCGCGGCGAAGCGCCGTTTTCCCTGCCACTGCGGTGCCTCGACCTGCCGCGGGACGATTCTGACGAAGAAGCGCTGAGGCGTCAGCGCGGCTTGCAGACGTAATCGAGCGCGAGCGCGCCCATCGAGCCGCCGAGCGCGGGTCCGTATCCCGGCATCTTGTTGACTTTGCGTTCGACGACCTTCGTCTCCTTCGCGTCGCCGTAGTAGACGTTCTCCTTCGCCGCGAGCTTCTTCGCCGCGCAATCGAACGTCGCGGTCGTGCGCGAGCTCATCCAGGTTCCCGATGCCGTCTTCACCGGTGGGGTGAAAACGACGCGCACGGTGGCCGCAACGAGCGACCCGGTACGCTTGACCGACTTCGCGTCGACGAAGACCTGATTGCCGGCCGCCGTCGCGCCGATGGACGTCCACTTCTTCTGCGCCTGGGCGACGGACGGAGCGAGTACGAGAGCGAGGAGGAGAGTGCGCATGGCGTGGCGAGAGAGAGATGGCCTACAAGCTCGCGTCGCGCGCAGCGCTGCGAAATGGCTGGAGCGGACGCATCAGCGGCGCGCGGCCAGTTCCGTCCAGTAGCGTCCGAGCTGGCCACGGCCGGCCATCGACGCGGGAGTGATCGCTGCGGCACGCCAGGCGTCGGGCCCTGCGGAAGCGGCGAGGCTAATGAGCGCTGCGCTCGCCCCGTACAGCTCGAGCACCGAAGGTCCCAGAGCATGGTAGTGGCCGAGCATCCAGCGTAACTCGGGGTCCGTCGCTCCGCGCCGCGCCCACGCGTCCAGCTCGTCCATCACCAGTCGAATGGTGCCGTCGGGCAGCGACGCGATGCCGCTGTCGGCCGGTGGCGCCATAGCGCCACGCCAGACGAGAAAATAGGCGCGTTTGAGCGCTTCGAGCCCCGTCTCGCCGTCGGCGAAGTGCTCGGCGTAGGCGCTGACGATGGCCGGATACTCGCCGTACAGCCCCGAACGCTCGATCTGCGAATCGCGCTCCTCGACCGTTCCGATTGCGCCACGCACGCTCGCGAGCACGGCCTCCTCCCATCCGGAGATCGAGGTCAGGCCGAGCATGGGCTCAACCGACCACGAGGCGCAGCGGGGTACCCCACGGATCGCTCGCCAGCCAGTCGTCGGACTCGCGCGCCACGGTGACTCCCGCCGCCAACAGGCGCTCGGCGACCACCCTGGAGTCTTCCGTGGTCGGCAGCACGATGCGCCACTCGAGCAGCCTTGCCTCGTCCTCCGAAGCCGGAGCCGCGCGGCCGGCCCACGTGTTGACGCCGAGGTGGTGGTGGTAACCGCCCGCCGAGAGGAAGAGCGCCCCGGGGTACGACCAGACCATGCGGTCGAGGCCGAGCGCGTCGTGATAGAATCGCGACGCGACCTCCAGGTCGCCGACGTGCAGGTGTACGTGTCCCATCACCGTTCCGCGAGGCATGCCGGTCCACGGCGCGTCCTTTCCTGCGGCAAGCACGCCCGCCATGTCGAGCGGATCGCTGGCCATCGCGAGCTCCCCATCCGCAATCCGCCACTCCGACCGCGGACGGTCGCGATACACCTCGATGCCCAAGCCGTCGGGGTCTCGCAGGTACAGCGCCTCGCTCACGAGATGGTCGGACGCGCCGATCCGGGTGCCCGTGCTCGCGAGGTGAGCGAGGAAGCGGCCCAGGGCGGCGCGATCGGGGAGGAGTATGGCGAAGTGATACAATCCCAGCCGACTGTTGATGCCGATCGACTTCGTGCCTGCTCGCTCTTCGAGCACGACCAGTGGTTCGGGCTCATTTTCCGCGTGGAGGGCCGCGCTCCTGTCATCGACGCGCCGAGCCTCCAGTCCGAGCACCGTCGTGTAGTAGTCGAGCGAGCGAGCGAGATCACTCACCTGCAAGCTCACGTGGCCGAGCCGGAGCGCATCCGGGAGTGGTACCGGGGCGCGGCCCGTTCGACGGAGTCCATCGGTAGCGCTGCGGTCGGCGGCGTCCATCGTGGTCGAGTGGTTGGAGGAATCCAGTGTCTCAACACCGGATGGTTACCTGCGGGAGCCCCGACCGGCTAGTGCGCGCCCAGTCCGCGCGGTCTCGGCGATCGACCGACTGGCGCGGCGGGAAAACGGCCAGTATCGTCGAGCCGTGCGGGTTCGATGCGGGCTCCGCAGTGCAACGCACGACTCGGCGCGGTGTCCAGGCCGAAGGAGGCATCGTGAACAGTGATGCCTGGTCCAACCGGAACGACATGTCGACACGGAACGAGGAGCGGCGCCGAGCCGAAGCGGCACTCGAGCGCGCAGTCGACGTGAATCCCGACGTCGCGTCCGAAGGGACGCGCGCGGCGATCTGCGCGTATGTGGATCTGCTCGTCGATGACCGTCTTCTTCCCGAAGCGGTCGTCATCGCATTCAAGAGGATCCTCAGCAGGAGCGCGTCACTTCATCGGCTCGAGCCGGAAGCTCGCCAGGAGATGCGCGCGGCGCTCGTGTCCGCGTGCATCCGGCGTTACTTCACGCGGCGGATCCCGGACGACGTGCGCATCGCGACGTCGCCGCCGCTGCGACTGGTCAGGGACGAGCGCGACACACCCCGCCGCTCCGAGGCTCCCGACGCATCGGTGTAGACGCGGAGGCTCAGCGCTGTGCCAGCAACGCTGAGTTTCCGGGCGCATCAATGGCGGCAGCGATGCGCTGACCCAGCACCGTTGCGAGCGACCGGCTGAAGCTCGCGGTGAGATGATTATCGTCGGTGAAGACGATCGAACCGTTCCGCACGACCCGGCAGCGTGGCGTATCGCACACCTGGTCGTTCATGTCCACGATGCGCACCGGCAACCCGCGTGCGGCGCGATCCTGTGCGGCGACGGCGACACCGGAGACGGAGGTCGCTCGCTCGTACGTGCAGGCACGCGCGAGTGGCAGCCGCGCGGCGCGGCGCGACAGACACGCCGGTACGTCGAATCCGGTGCGGGGCACGTCACGCAGGACGATCGTGTGAATGCCGGCCGCGGCGAGACGCGCATAGGTCCGGCGAAGACCGCGCTCCCAGGTCGCCACGGATAGTTGCCACTCCTCCGACGTTCCATTCGGCGGGATGTAGTGGTCCCAGCTCGACAGCACGACAGCTGCGGGACGCATGGCGATGATGCGCCGCATCATCGCTTCGTGGTAGCGAACGCACTCGCCGTAGTATCGCGCGGAGCGGCCGACTCCGACTTCCGTCATGTCGAGCACGGGACATCCACCCTTCACCATCACGTCGACGCGCCAGCCGTTCTCGCGCCCGGCGCGATCGAGGCCAGCGGTCCAGTGCTCCGCGTGCGAATCGCCGAGCAGCGCGATGGTGGTCGTCGCCGAGCGGTCGCCGAGCAGGCAGGGAGTGCGCGCGTCCTCAACGGTGTTGGCCCAACACCGGTGCGTCATTCGATCGCCGCGCGCCTGGGCGAACGCCCGCTGCTCGGTGGTGGCGACGCGGTGCTGTGCGACGCGCATGGCACCGTGAGCGAGCAGCGCCGCGACGACGCTCGCCGCAAGCGCTGCGGGTGCAATCCATCGATCGGGGATTCGCGACAGCCCACCGCCGCGCGCCGGTCGCTCGACGAACCGGTACGTGAGCCATGCCAGCACGAGCGCGAGCGCAGTCCACATCAGCCGCCCGCGCACGCCGAGCGCCGGATCGAGGACTTCGCCGAGCCCAACGAGCGGCCAGTGCCAGAGATACCAGGCGTACGAGACCCGCCCGAGCCAGCGCAGCGGTTGTGCACTCAGCGCACGAGTGACCGGGCCTTCCGGTGTGCGAGCACCGCCGGCGATCAGCGCGCAGGCACCGAGCGCCGGCAGCAGCGCCGCCGCGCCTGGATATGGTGTCGAGCGGTCGAAGCTCGCGACGGCGACGCCGATCGCGGCGAGACCGAGCGCCTGCAGCAGCGTCGCTCCGCGCAGGCTGCGACCTCCGTCATCCACGAGGACGAGCGAGAGGAGACCGCCGAGCGCGAATTCCCAGATCCGCGTCGGCATGCCGAAGAAAGCCCACGGCTGCGAGGTGCGCGTGACCACGAGCGACGCGACGAGCGACGCGACGCCGACCACCGCAACGGCTCTCGTCGCCGTACGGCGCATGGCGGCGGAATCGGCGTCGTCGCGCAGGAGGAGGGGCACGATGACGACGAGCAGCAGCGGCCAGACGAGGTAGAACTGTTCCTCGACGGCGAGCGACCAGGTGTGGAGCAGCGGATGGGAGGTCGAGCCGAAGTAATCGAGCGCGCCACGCGCGAACTCGACGTTCCCTGCGTGCAGCGCGACGGCGCGCGCCGTACCCGCGACGCGCGGCCGATCGATCGGTGCGTATAGGCTGAAGACGATCGCCAAGGTGGCGAGCAGCACCACGAGCAGGGCGGGCAGAAGGCGGAGCGCCCGCCGTCCGTAGAACTCGTTGAGCCCGACGTCGCCCGTCGTCTCGCGCTCGCGCACGAGGAGCCCGGTGATGAAGAAGCCGGACAGCACGAAGAACACGTCCACGCCGACGAAGCCGCCGGCAAGAGCGGGTACGCGAGCGTGAAACAGGACGACGAGGAGAATCGCGACGCCTCGGAGTCCCTCGATGTCGGGACGGAAGGTCGGTTGCTGGCCAGCCATTGGTCGGTCTACGGACGTCCGGCGGCCAAAGTTACGGCGGGTCCGGACTCATGCAGCGCGTACTGAGCGCTGGCGATCAGAGCAGCAGATCGGTGCGCACGAGCTGGCGAGCGTTCCACCAGAGCGCGCCGAGGACGTTGCTGCGCCGCAGCTCGACGCTGGCCTCGCCTCTGGTGCCTGGACGCCAGGCCGCGTCGGCGGGGCGTCGCACGCGAGCCTCGACGGAACCTGCGGAGCCGGTGGACAGCAGGCCGACGCTCGAGACGTCATCAATGCGCGCCGTCCACGGCGACGCTGGGTCTGCGAAGGATATTGCGTGGACGACCTGACCGGGCAGCACGCGTGTCGCGCCCGCGCCGGCAAGCGCAATGCGCACCTCGACGGAATCGATCGCGGCGAGAGTGAGCAGCGTGTCGCGCACGGCCACCAGACGGCCGACGAGCTCCTCGGCGTGCGGAGTCGTGACGATTCCCGACGACGTCGCCCGGAGGACGAGGCTCGACGCACGTCGCTCCAACGCCGCGAGCTCCGCCACCGCGGCGCGGCCCTCGGCCGCGAGGCGGCTCGACTCGCCGCTGCGGCCGTTCGAGCGCGCCACCGATTCCTCGAGCGCGAGCGAGTCCACGAGGCGCGTACCCGTGAGGATGTCGCGCTCGAGGTCGTAGTTCACGAGGCGGAGCAGCGGCGCTCCCGCTTCGACTCGCATGCCTTCGCGCACGAAAACCTGAGCGATGACGCCCCGATCCGCTGCGCTGACGACGCGCGCACCAACAGGGCCGACCACGAACGCTCCGGGACTCGTGAGCGTCCACGGCACGAACAGGAGCAGGAGCACGATCGCGAGCGCAGCGATGCGCGCCGGACGTCGCATGCGCCGCAGCGCCTCGCGTCGTGCGCGCACGGTGAGGACAATGCCTCGCACCCACCCAATGAGGCGCTTGCGCAGCAGAAAGGCGAGCACGAGGGCGGTGACGACCCCGCCGGCGATGCCGAACGCCCGACGCGACCAGCCCACGACGAGCACCGCGATGAAGCCCAGAATGAAAGTCGTATAGATCGTCGCAAGCGCTCCGTAGATCAGAAAGACGCGGCGCTCGCGAGGTGACGCGGGGGGCTCGGGAACGTCGAGTCGAAGAAGCTTCCGCTGGAGCCACCAGTTGAAGTGAGCGAAGGCGCGCAGGCGGAGGTTCGGG
>DATEOG010000354.1:0-13279 GCA_035274345.1 Gemmatimonadaceae bacterium | reverse complement strand
ACCGATCAGGAGCGCGGCTCGGCGATCTGGGCTGAGGCCGCTGCGCATCCACGGCGCCGACTGCGCCGACAGCAACGACGGAACGAAGAGTGCGGCGAGCAGAAGCGGCAGGCGCCGCCGAGAGATCGTGGGTGGCATGAGCGCAAACTACGCCGAGGTTGGCCGAGATGACGATTCGAAGGGGCGCGGCGCTGATCTGCGTCGCGTTGGCCCTGGGCACGAGCGCGGAGGATCAGACCGACCGGCGTCTCCTGCGCGTCGATGGCCCGATGGAGAGCTACGAGATCGACGGCGACGCCGGCTTCGTCGGCGAGTATCACGCGCTGAGGCCCGGCAAGCACACGGTGAAGATCACCGGCGTCGAGCGGCATCGGCTGACCGTGACGATGAACGTCGGGCGCTTCGGGGTGCGCCTGGCTGATCGGTCGGTTGTCGACGCCTGTGCGGGGGGAGCTGACAGTGGACAGGTGACCACCGAGGTTCGATCCTGGTCGGCCGACGTCGCACCGGATTCCAGGGCGGAGGGTGGGAGCGTGCTCCGCATCCGCGAGCCGACGCTCGATGTCAGGACGCGCGCGGCGAGCGCCTGCGAACCCCCGTGCTGCGAATGGACGAGCCGGGCGAAGTGGCGGTTGAACGTGACGTCGACGCCGGCTGGCGCATCGGTCGCGGCTGGTGGAACGTATCTGGGGAGCACCGACGCGCGGGTCGACGTTCCGTACGGCGTCACCGAGCGCGGCGAGGAAGAGGACATTCACGTGCGCATCTACAAGCCCGGCTTCATCGGGTGCACGTTCCTGCTCAGCGAGTTGAAGAAAGACAGGTCGAACGACATCGTCTGCCACCTGATATCGCCCGTCGCGACCTCGACTCGCTCGAGTCGACCGTGACATTGCTGTCCGGCCCTGCGAGAGAGAGAACGCTCATGTCAATCAGACGCTTCGGCATCCTCACGTCGCTGGCGGCGGGCATCGCGCTGTTCGCGGCCGCTGCGCTTCCGAACGATCCGGGTGTGCCGAGGGTGGGACCGGACGACATCAGTGGCGTCGTCACCGGACCCGGCGGTCCCGAGGCGGGAGTGTGGGTGATCGCCGAGACGAACGACCTGCCCACGAAGTTCGTGCGCATCGTCGTGACCGACGATCAGGGCCGGTATCTCATCCCCGATCTTCCAAAGGCCAACTACAGCGTCTGGGTGCGCGGCTACGGGCTCGTGGACTCGCCGAAGTCGTCGTCGACGATCGGGCGCACGCTCGCGCTCAAGGCCGTGCCGGCGCCGAATGCGCGCGCCGCCGCGCAGATCTATCCCGCCGGCTACTGGTACTCGCTGCTCGAGGTACCGGCGAAGTCCGAATTCCCGGGGACCGGACCCGAGGGCAACGGCATCTCGCCGAACGTGAAGACGCAGGCGGACTTCGTGCGCACGATCAAGTCGGGTACGTGCACCGCATGTCACCAGATCGGCACCAGGGGGACGCGCGAGATTCCCGCGATGTTCAAGACGCTACCGACGAGCACGGCGCAGTGGGAGCGTCGGGTGCAGTCGGGGCAGGCCGGCGCGGGGATGCTCGCCAACATCGGGCGGCTCGGACACCAGCGTGCGATCAAGATGTTCGCTGACTGGACGGATCGCATCGCGGCGGGCGAGGTGCCTCCTGCGCCGCGTCGCCCTCAGGGGATCGAGCGCAACGTCGTGATCACCGAGTGGGACTGGGCCGATCCCAAGGCGTACATGCACGACGTCGTCTCGACCGACCGTCGCAAGCCGACGCTCAACGCCAACGGACCGGTGTACGGGTCGCTCGAGCTGAGCGCGGACTACATCCCCGTGCTCGATCCGATTCGTCACACGGCGAGCCGCGTCCCCCTCACGCCACGCGATCCCGCCACCGAGATCGCCGCGGGCACACATCCGGGAGCGACGTCGGCGTACTGGGGCGACGAAGCGATCTGGACGAGCAAGACGAACGTCCACAACCCGATGCTCGATCAGAAGGGTCGCGTGTGGCTCACGGCGGTGGTGCGTCCGCCCGACAACCCCGCAATGTGCAAGGCCGGCTCGTCGCATCCGTCGGCGAAGCTGTTCCCGGTGAACCGGTCCGGGCGCCACCTCGCCGTGTACGATCCGAAGACGAAGAAGCTCGCGCACGTCGGCACCTGCTTCTCCACGCACCATCTCATGTTCGCCGAAGACGCGAATCACACGCTATGGACGAGCGGCGGCGGACCGGTGGTCGGCTGGCTGAACACGAAGATGTTCGACGAGACGGGAGACGAAGAGAAGTCGCAGGGCTGGACCGCGCTCGTCGTCGATGCGAACGGGAACGGCAAGCGCGACGAGTACACGGAGCCGAACCAGCCGGCCGATCCGGCGAAGGATCGCCGCATCAACGCGGGACTCTACTCGGTGTCGCCCGCGCCCGACGGTACCATCTGGGGCTCGACCCTCGGGTTCCCGGGCGGAATCGTGCGGCTCGATCCCGGGCCGAACCCGCCCGCGACGGCGCTGGCCGAGTACTACGAGCCGCCGTACGACAACCCGAAGGCTGCCGTGCAGGGATTCTCTCCGCGCGGAGCGGACATCGACCGCAACGGAGTGGCGTGGATCGCGCTCGCGAGCGGACACATGGCGAGCTTCGACCGTCGCAAGTGCAAGGGACCGCTCAACGGGCCCACCGCGACGGGTCAGCACTGCCCGGAGGGCTGGACGTTGTTCACCGAGCCGCTGCCTCAGATGAAGGGCGTGACGGAGAGCGGCAGCGCCGAGGCGAGCTACTACACGTGGGTCGACCAGTTCGACGTCCTCGGACTCGGCGCGAACACGCCGATCAACACGGGCAACGCGTCGGAAGCGCTGCTCGCGCTCAAGGACGGTCAGTTCGTGGTCATGCGCGTGCCTTATCCGACGGGCTTCTACACGAAGTGGATGGACGGGCGCATCGACGACCCGAGTGCTGGATGGAAGGGTCGCGGAATCTGGACCACGGTCAGCACACGCGCGCCATTCCACATGGAGACGGGCAAGGGGACGACGAGCAAGGTGATCAAGTTTCAGTTGAGACCGAATCCGTTGGCGGACTGAGACGGGTTTGGGTAGTGAGTGGTGGGTGGTGCGTCATGGGTGACTGCGAACGCCGTCACTCATGACCCACCACTCACCACCCACCACCAGCTCACTCGCCTCATGCTTTCGACGCGCACGTGGCTCTTCCTCATCCCAGGCATGCTGGGGCTCACCGGTGCGGTCGAGCGTGCGGCGGCGGCCGGCCCGTGGCGGAGCATGCCGGTGCAGCAGCGGTCCGCGCAGACGCAGCGCGTCGATCTCGCGGGACTCGCGAGCATCGAGCTGCCGGCGAGCTTCAAGCCGGTGGGACGTGGACAGGACGGTCCGCGGCTCGGGCACTTCGATCCCGCCACGCTCGACCTGCACCGCAACGACTACCAGATCACCTTCCGCTTCGAGGCGGCGCAGCGGACGCTGCCCAACGGCCGACTCGCCAACCCGGCGCTGCTGCACGTCACGCTGTTCAATCCCGGCCGGCCGAAACCCGACGCGAGGAGAATCGGGTTCACGACCATCGCTCCGTTCTATCCGCCGGCCGGCAACGACCGCGAACGCCTCGACGTGCACTTCGCGGCGCAGCGCTGGCTCCCCGACGTCGAGACGGGCGATGCCGTGACTCGCGCCGCCGCCACCGACGAGGGGCTCGGCGACAGCGTGTCGAGCGGTCCACCCGAGCGATGGCTGGTCATCCATGTGGACCCGACGCGGCGCGTCCGCGTCGATCTCTACGCGTTGCGCACGATGTACTCGGTGGACGAGGCGCGTTCGCTGGTGCGTCGCGCGGCGGAATCGGTGCAGACCGCGCCGAAGCTCGCCGAGCTGTTCGACCGCGTGAGCGGCGCGGAGCCGCGCGAGGATGCGAGGCTGGAGACGACGCTGCGTACCGCGCTCGCGGCGCTGCGCCAGTGCGACATCCGGTCGATGGGGCCAGGCATGGTCGCGTGGAGCGACCGGTGCGCATCATGGCTCTCCGACGATCAGCGCTTCCTCCGCGTGGCGCACGCGCTGGGACGCATCCCGCTCGCGGCAGCGACGCCGGGTTGGGAAGTCGCGCCGACGTACGCGATGACGCTGCCCGGCGGACGTTCGCCGACACTCGCGGGCCCGTCGAGCTTCCGTCTCGCGCAGATGTTCTGGCACGACGCGGCCAAGGGATGGGCGATCGCCGGCTTCGGCGAGCGCAGTCACGCCGACGATGCGCCTGCGGCGTCGCTGATCGCGGCGATCGTGCCGCACCTGCGCGATCGGGGAAGCGTCCATTTGCTCGCGCTCGCGTCGTACGATCTCCGGTCCGCCCCGGACCGTGTCGCGCTCGCGGAGTTCATCGCCGAGTCCGACCGCGTCGCCGCCGCACTCCGCGAGGGACGAGTGATACCGGGAGTTAGGGCGGCGAAGTTTGTGTTTGAACCTGCTGCGCGATGAGCTGTGCGCTGTGCGCGATGCGCTGTTGCGCGTTGGGCGATGAGTTTTGCGCTATGCGCGACGACCCCGGGAGGCATCGGCTTCCCGAGGTCGTTTCGCTTCTAGCACAATGCGCAATGCGCAAAGCGCTCTTAGCGCATCTCCGCCAGTACCCGATCCAGCGCTGCGTAGCTCTGAGCCATTCCGCCTTCCATCCCCGAGTGCAGCATTCCGTCGCGCTCCTCCGGTGAGAAGAAGAGAGCGGTGCTCACCATGCGCGTGCGGCCGTCGGGCGTGTCGAAGAACTCCGCGGTCTCGAGGATCGTGTAGCCCGGCATACCGTCCCACTCGAATGTTCGGGAGATCCGATCCTTCGGCGTGACTTCGCGGAAGCGTCCCTCGAAGCCGTGCGATTCCCCCTCGGGGGTGTGCTCCACGACGCGCCAGTGTCCGCCGCGCTCCACCTCCATGCGCTCGATGTCGAGCTTGTTGCCCCGTCCCCACCACTGCGCGATGAGATCGGGCTCGGTGTAGGCGCGCCAGACGCGATCGCGCGGGGCGTCGAACTCGCGCTCGACGCGGATGGTGCGGTCGGTGGGGGTCGTGAGGGTGTGTCGATTCGCGGTGCTGATCATGGTCGGTCTCCCTTGGTCCGCTCGAGGAATTCCCCGAGGCTGTCGAGTTGGGCTTCCAGCATCTGTTGATACTTCGCGATCCACGCGGCCTCGGCCGCCAGCCGTCGCTTGCCGAGGGTACAGGTCCGCACGCGTCCGACCTTCTTCGTCTGCACGAGTCCGGCGTCTTCGAGCACGCTGACGTGCTTCTTCATGCCGGTGAGGGTCATGTCGAACGCCTCGGCGAGCTCGGTGATCGAGGCCTCGCGCTGGCCGAGCCGCTCGAGGATCCCCCGCCGCGTGGGATCGGCCACGGCGGCGAAGACAGCATCGAGGGAGGACGAATACTGAACCATATGGTTCAGTATATACGACTGCACCCCTCACCGCAAGTGCTCCGATGGACTGCTTGGTGGGGAGTGGGGGGTGGGGGGTGACTGCGAACGGCCTCGGGCGCCGAAGCGTCCCGAGGCCGTGAACTCCCCACCCCCCACTCCCCACCAGCAGTCGGCTTTTCTCGCTTCCAAGGGCACGACCTTTGTCCTCCAACTCCACTCTCTCAGTGGAGCTCCTCATGGCCAAATGCGAAGTGTGCGGCAACGACTATCAGCTGTCGTTCCAGGTCGTGACCGCCGGTGTCACCCACACGTTCGACAGCTTCGAGTGCGCCATCCACAAGCTGGCGCCGATCTGCAGCCACTGCGGCTGCAAGATCGTCGGCCACGGCATCGAGGCGAACGGAACCTTCTATTGCTGCGCACACTGCGCGCACGCCGAGGGGGCGAAGAACATCGTCGACAACGCGGAGCACGCCGCGAAGCGGTGACCGGCGGACTCGCGCGCAGGCAGGGCGGGCGGTAGTCTCGTCGGGCGTCGGGCGACGAACCTTCGTTCATCGTCGCCGGACCCGCACACCCCGACCAGAACCAGGAGAGTCTGCATGCGTCGTTCAATGCTCCTTCCGCTCGTGACGCTGCTCGTCGCGACGCCTGTCTCCGCCCAGCAAACCGCGTCTGCCGCGCCAGCAGCGACCGGCCTGATGGCCGACATCCTCCGCGACGTCGGCGACGTGGAGCGCAAGATCGTCGGGCTCGCGCGCGCAGTGCCGGCCGACAAGTACGCGTGGCGACCCGCGCCGGGCGTGCGCTCGGTCAGCGACGTGGTGATGCACGTCGCCTCGGACAACTACCTGTTCCCCGCCATCCTCGGCACACCGGCCCCGCAGGTCACCGGCATCACCAACGACTACAGCACGGCGCAGGCGTTCGAGAAGCGGCAGATCCCGCGCGACTCGGCGATCGCGGAGCTCGAGCGCTCGTTCGCCTTCCTCAAGAAGACCATCGCCGCCGCTCCCGACGCGAAGCTGGGCGACAAGGTGAGCATGTTCGGCCAGCAGTTCACGCTGCAGCAGGCGTGGCTGCTCGCCACCGTGCATCTGCACGAGCATCTCGGACAGTTCATCGCCTACGCGCGCACGAACGGAGTGAAGCCGCCGTGGAGTGACTGACGAGGAAAGCAACAGCGAGTACCGGGTACGACTAACGTAGCACGTACCCGGTACCAGTCAGAGGCTCCCGGAATCACATCGGAATCTCAACGCGAAGAGATTTTCACTGCGCGCGTAGCTGACCGAATTTCCGGGAGCGTCCAACCGGTACGCGGTACGTGCTACGTCTGTCGTACTCGGTACTGGTTGTTGCAGTACGTTTTTCACTCCCAAGATGCTCACCGACGACGACTGGGAACCTCTGCGCGCGGCCGTGCCATCGTTCGGTGAACGATGGCACGCATTCGTCGCGCTGCCGTGGTACGAGTCGGATCCTTCGTACGCCGTCTCGGAGCTCGCACGCCACCTCGTGGACGAAGTCGCCGCGGGACGAACCGGTGAGCTGCCCACGTTCTTCGGTGCGCTCGACGACATGCTCGGTGCAGCGAGCGACGAGCTCTACGACCTCGCGACGATCGGTCTCCTCGAGGACATCGTGTACGAGGCCGATCGGCGCGGGGTGAAGCTCACGCCGTTCGATCGCGCGGCGAAGGGCCGGCACGCGCGGCAGGCGTGGAGCGCCGTGGTGAAGTTCATTCGCGGCGAGCTGCGGTCGCCCTGAGCCGGCGCCGACCGCGCGACACCTCAGTCCGCGAGCGGGCGGTAGAGCTCCGTGCGCCAGCCGGCAGGATCGGAGCCCGACTCGGGGCCCGCGGCGTAGATCTCCCACAGATTGTCCGCCGTCTTCAGTCCCTCGCCCTTTATCCACGCACCGAACTCTCCCCACGCCGCACCGATTCCCTCGTAGCCTCCGTGGTAGATCGTGCGCGCGACGCGCGCTGCCGGCAGTCGCGACTCGGCCACACGTCCCGCGGGCGCGACCGGAGCGCTCACCGGCACGCCGACCTCGAAGTCCCACACCGCCGGATCGATGCGCAAATGATGGCAGAACCACGGTCCCGTGGGTGTGATCCCCTGCGCGGCGAGGGTGGAGAACAGCTCCTTGTGCGCCGGCCCCATCTCCTTCTGGATCTCGGAGCGCGGAATCGTCAGGTGGATGACCGCCGTCGGCTGCTCGGCAGTCGTCGTAATCGCTGGTGCGTCGATCATCGTCGTGGTCGGTGAGGGTGTGAGCGGTGGAATCAGGCCGCAGTGGTGGATGCGAGCAGCTCGTCGAGCAATGCGTAGCCCGACTCCATGCCGCTCGTCGCCGGCGACTGCAGGACGGAGTCGCGGATCTGCTTCGACCCGTAGCGCAGCGTGGTGACGAGCGTGGTGCGACCCTGCGCCTCCGTGAACACGACCGTGCCGACGGCGTCGCCCTCGTACCAGGATTGGTCGTAACGCTCGGTGCTCACGAGCCGCTCACCCGGCACGACTTCGCGGTACACGCCGCCGAGTCCGAGCTCGGCGCCCTCGGGCCCGCGCCACGCCCAGCGATACTTCCCGCCGACGCGCACGTCCATCTCGCACTCGGCCCAGGACCACCCCGGCATCTGGCCAAGCCAGCGCTTCACGAGCTCGGGGCGCGTGTACGCGTCCCACACCATCATGCGCGGCGCGTCGAAGCTCCGCGTGATGCGGATCTCCTCGTCGCTCGGCGTCGTGATCTCCAGGGACTTCTTCGTCGTGCTCGACATCGTCATCTCCCCTTTCGCTTGGTGGTGGCGCGACTGCCGCCGCGCGGGCGCTTGGTGGTGGTGGCCTGCTTCATCTCGGCGAGCAGCACGTCGAGCCGGCCATAAGAATCCTCCCAGAACTGGCGGTAGCGCTCGAGCCATTCGTTCGCCTCGGCCAGCGGCTCGGCCTCGAGCCGTCTTGGCCTTCGCTGCGCGTCCTGCGCACGCGAGATCAGGCCGGCCCGCTCGAGCACCTTGAGGTGCTTCGAGACCGCAGCCTGGCTCATGGCGAACGGCTCGGTGAGCTCGCGCACCGATGCCTCGCCCGAGGCTAGGCGCGCGAGGATGGCGCGCCGGGTCGGGTCGGCGAGGGCGGCGAAGGTGGCGTCGAGCCGCCCGTCGGAGAGGTTTCCATAACCGGAAGGTTGCATAACTGATAGGTTATGGATATCGGCGCGGCCTGTCAAGAGCGGACGCCGCTTGCTGCGCCTCTGCGCGGTCATATGTTGGCGGCATGTCATGGATTTGCCCCGTCCGATTGGCGGCCCCGGCGCTGCTCGCCTGTATCGGCGCGAGCTGCGCTGGGAACTCGCTGCCGATCGGTCCGACGCCGCGCGTGCGTCTTTCCGAGGTGATCCCGCAAATCGGCATCGCCACTGTCCCATCGCCGCCCATCCCCAGGTCGTTGGTCTCCGTACCGATTCGGGGGCCGAGGTTCATTCGCGAGGGCCAGCGCGAAGTGGACACGCTGAGTCCTCAGCCGCTTTACGTCATCGACGGCGCGATAGTGGGACGACGCCGGGATGGCACGATCGATCGCCTGGCTTGGCGCCGCGTTCTTCGGGAGCTCGATCCCGCAAGCATCGAGTCGATCGAAGTACTCAAGGAGGTTCCGGCGATTCGACGCTTTGGACCAGAGGGGAAGAACGGCGTAGTCCTGTTTCAGACGAGGCGACCGGCCGCCGCGCTCCGCAAGTCGAGGACGTCGTGACCGACCTTCCTCCCCTTTCCTTCACCGCACCGCTCGGCGCGTATCTCAATCAGGCGCAGGCGCTGCTTGCCGATCTGCACGCCGGCGACGAGGCGGCGGCGTGGCGCTTCAAGTGGGAGCATCCGCGCTTCCGCGGCGCGCAGGTCGGCGAGGTCCGGTCCGCGACGCTCGACCTCGAGGACTCGAAGCTCGTGACGGCGCGGTCGTACGCGTTCGAGAGCTGGGAGGATCTGGCCGCGTTCGTCGAGCGTGCAGCATCGGATCGCGGCGTTGCGCGTTTCGAGACCGCGGTCGATGCGATGGTCGGTGGCGACCGGGACATGCTCGAGGCGCTGCTGCGCGAGGATCCCGCGCTGGTCGGAGCGCGGTCGGCGCGGCGTCATCGCGCCACACTTCTGCACTACGTGGCCGCGAACGGCGTCGAGGGGTGGCGACAGCGCACCCCGCCGAACATGGTCGACATCGCTCGCCTCCTGCTCGACGCGGGCGCCGATCCGAACGCGCTCGCGAACATGTACGACACTCCGTGCGGCACGTTGGGGCTGCTCGTCTCCAGCTCACCCCCGGCCGACGCGGGGCTGCAGCCGGCGCTCGCCGAGCTGCTAGTGGATCGTGGCGCCGCGCTCGAGCCGTCCGGCTCGTCGTCGAGCTCGGCGGTGTTCACGGCGCTCGTCTTCGGCTTTCTCGACACGGCGCGTGCCCTCGCGGCACGTGACGGTCGCGTCCACGACGTCGCCGTCGCCGCGGGCCTCGGTCTGCTCGGCGAGACAGCGCGGCTGCTGCCCTCCGCCGACCCGGAGCGACTGCGCGCCGCGCTCGTGCTCGCGTGCATGCACGGACAGCTTCGCGTCGCCGAGCTGCTGCTCGACGCGGGGGTCGATCCGAGCCAGTACAACCCGCCGGGGATGCACGACCACTCCACGCCGTTGCATCAGGCGGTGTGGGCGAACCGCGAGCCGATCGTACGGCTGCTCGTCGAGCGCGGTGCGCCGATGGACGTGCGCGATCGAGTGTACGACGCAACGCCGCTCGACTGGGCGGTGTATGGTGAGCGTGGTGAGATCGCCGACTTTTTGCGCGCCCGCGGGGGACAGACGCGGACTGCCGCATCCTAGGAGACATCGACATGTGCCGAAACATCAAGACGCTGGCGAACTTCGAACCGCCGGCCACCGACGACGAGATCCGCGCTTCGGCGCTGCAGTTCGTGCGCAAGCTGAGCGGGACGACGCGTCCCTCGCGCGCGAACGAGGCCGCGTTCGAGCTGGCCGTCGACGAGGTGACGGAGGCAGCCCGCCGGCTGATCGCGTCGCTGCACATCAACGCGCCACCGCGCAATCGCGAGGAAGAGGCACGTAAGGCGCGCGAGCGCTCGCGCGAGCGATTCGCCTGACCGGCCTTACCCGGGCGGCGCCGCCTCACCATCCACCCACGACGCGATGCAGATCCTCATCCAGGTCCTCTGCACGAAAGGAAGCAGCATCCGCCAGGCGATCGCGGACGACCCGCGCCTCGAGCGATTCGCGCTGCAGGTGGCGAAGGAGGCACAGCCCGGACGTGCACCGGGTTGGCTCAAGCTGCACGCCACCGACGAGACGCGCGGCGCGTTGAACATCGAGTGGGACGCGCAGTCGTCGGTGCTCAGCGCGCGCGTCGTCACGCGCGGCTCGCGGCGGCCGAGCCCGATCGTGGGCCAGTTCGTGAACTACCTGCTGCAGCGCCACGAAAGCCGCGTGCAGTCGATCACGACGGCGATACGCCGCTGATGGCTGCTGGACGCCGAAAGGGTTCGTCGCGCTCCCGATCCGCCCCGCGGTACGGCGGCGAGTTCACGTCGGAGCTGTTCACCTATCCCGGCAAGGGAGGTTGGACGTTCACGACGGTACCCGAGGATCTCGCACCGCCGGTCACGCAGGGCTGGGGTCGCACGCCGGTCGAGGCGACGGTGGACGGCACGACGTGGAGCACGAGCGTGTGGCGCGAGAAGTCGGGCCGCACGCTGCTTCCCGTGCCGAAGCACGTGCGTGGCGCGAAGGGCCACGGAGATGCGGTGCGCGTGCGGATCGCGTTCAGCGCTCTGTGAGCGAGGTCCGCACCGCACGGCTGCGGTGCTCTGATGCCGGTGCGTTCAGCCGGGCGGAAGCGTGCGCAGCGCGTCCGCGGCGCGCGACAGCCGCTCGACGTAGTGGCTCGCCGTTTCGTCGGCGTGGCGGAGCGGGAGCCGGAAGCGGGAGTCGTCGGGCTGGCCTTTCTGGCCCCGCGGCGGCTCGTCGACCATCAGATCGCCCCCTGCCGCCTGCACGCGTGACTCGAACTGCTCGACGGCCTCCTCGATCGCCGTGACGTCGTCGTTCGAGTCGTCCTCTCGCACGTCGACGCCGCGCGTGAAGAGCCGCCCCGCGATGTCACGAGCCACACGATCGCGCTCGGAGTCGCTGGAGTTCGATTGCAATCCGCTGTCGTCGACCATGTGATCACCTGGGGGTGCACGAGTGACGGGCCGCCGATCACTCGGCGGGATCACCGATCGACCGCATTATCGGTGCCGGATCGGCGGCGGGACCGCACTCGGTGTGTTGGCGATTTTTCCGTCGAGGCCGTAGATCATCGCGACCCTCACCTCGGATGAATGGCCATGCACGTTCGGAGCGCCGCGCTCGGATCCCTGCTGCTGCTTTCCACCGCCGCAGCCGGGGCGCAGACGGCTCACGTCGTGGCAGGAGCGCAGACGGAAAGCCGAGGCGGGGGGCGGGTGCGCACGTACTTCGTGGCAGCCGACGAAGTGGATTGGACGTACGTGCCCAGTGGAGGGGATCGGGCGCTGACGGGCAAGAAGAACGATTTCTCCAAGGAGCCGGGCGCCCGAGGTGAGCTCGACCCCAACGCGACGACGTACCGCAAGGCGCGCTTTCGCGAATACACGGATTCGACGTTCCGGATGCTCAAGCCCCGCGATGCGAACTGGGAGCACCTCGGTATCCTCGGCCCCCTGCTCCGCGCCGAAGTGGGCGACACGATCCGCGTGGTCATGCGCAACCATGCGACACGGCCATACTCGCTGCATCCGCACGGCGTGTTCTACGACAAGCGCTCGGAGGGAACGGCTTATCTCGACGGCAGCGTGGGTGCCGATCGAATGGACGACTCGGTGCCTCCGGGCAGGACGCACGTCTACACCTGGCCGGTCCCCGAGCGCGCCGGACCGGCGGAGGGCGACGGCAGCACCGCGTTCTGGCTCTATCACTCCCACGTCGACGAAGGGAAGGACATCAACGCGGGGCTCATCGGTCCGATGATCGTGACGCGGCGCGGGATGGCGCGGGAGGACGGGTCGCCGAAGGACTACGACCGCGAGTTCGTCGCCGACTTCGGGCTGTTCGACGAGATCGACAGCTGGTACCTCGACACGAACGTCGTGCGCCTCTATGGGGACCCGAAGAAGTTCGACCGCAGCGACGAAAAGGTGCGCGAGTGGCACTGGTTCTTCACCGTGAACGGCTTCCTGCAGGGCAACGGGCCCATGTTCACGATGCGCCAGGGAGAGCGGGTCCGGTGGTACGTCTTCACCAACACGAACGAGATCGGCGCGTGGGACATCCACACGCCGCACTGGCACGGCCAGACCGTGGTCGCGAACCACATGCGCACGGACATGATCATGCTCACTCCGATGATGTCGGCGATGGCGGACATGGTTCCCGACAACCCGGGGATCTGGCTGTTCCACTGCCACATGCCCGGGCACTTCGGCGGGGGCATGTACGCCCGGTTCAACGTGCTGCCTGCGGGTCCGCCATGAGCGCGCCCGACACGCCGAGCTTCCGGGCGAGCAACGAGCTCGCGCTGCACGTCGCCGACCCCGAGGCGGCGGCCGCGTTCTACGAGCGCGCGCTTGGCTGCCGCATCGTGAACCGCACGGAGGGATGGATCGAGGTCGCGACGGGCGTACTGCGTCTGTACTTCGTGCGAGACCCCGCACCGACGCACGACCGCGTGATACCCTCGTTCGACGTCGCCGATCGCGACGCGGCGCTGCAGCATCTCCAGGCGGCGGGATGCACGCTCGTGCCGATCGGCCCGCACAGTCCCGATGGGTACTACCTT
>DATEOG010000353.1:0-6389 GCA_035274345.1 Gemmatimonadaceae bacterium | reverse complement strand
GTACGTGGGCCTCGAGCCCTGCAATCACTTCGGCAAGACCCCGCCGTGCACCGATGCGATTCTCGCAGCGGGAGTGCACCGCGTGGTCGCGGCGTGCGCGGATCCGAGTCCCGTCGCCAGGGGTGGCGCGGACCGCCTGCGTGAGGCAGGAGTCGAGGTGACGCTCGGTGTCGAGGAAGCGGCGGCGCGCGAGCTCAACGCAGCATTCTTCCACTCGCTGTCGAGCGACCGGCCGTTCGTGCAGCTCAAGCTCGCGCTCTCGCTCGACGGCGCGCTGGCCGATCACTCGCGGCAGCCGGGATGGCTCACGGGCGAGCCGGCACGGCGCGAGGTCCATCGCATGCGCGCCGGAGTGGACGCGATCGCCGTGGGGATCGGTACGGTGCTCGCCGATGATCCGGAGCTCACCGTGCGACACGCGCCGCCGCCGCGCCTTGCGCCGACGCGGGTCGTGTTCGATACGTCGGCACGGCTGCCACGGACGTCGAAGCTCGCACAGGGAGCCCCGCAGGTACCCGTGATCGTGGTGTGCTGGGCCCCCGAGCCCGCGCACGCGGCCGCGCTGGAGCACACCGGCGTCACGCTGCTTCATGCCGCCACCTCCCGAGACGCCCTCGTCGCGCTGCGGGAGCGAGGCGTGCGCTCACTGCTCGTCGAGGGAGGCGCGGGGCTCGCCTCGGCGCTCGTCCAGGAGGCGCTCGTCGATCGCCTGATTATCTTTCGGGCACCCCTCGTCCTTGGCAGCGGCGCGATGAACGCGTTCGGGTCGATGCCGGCGACGCGTGCAGGGGATGCCCCCCGCTGGCGGCTCCTCCGCACGCAACGCTTCGAGGACGACGAGATGTCGGTCTACGCCCCTCCGGTCTGAGGAGGGGGGAGAGCTATTTGAATGTTCACCGGGCTGATTGACGACGTCGGCGTCGTCGAGCGTGTCGAGCGGACCGAGGCGGGACGCGAGCTGCGCGTCTCGTCTCGGTACAGTGGGCTGAGCTCGGGCGAGAGCATCGCGGTGAACGGCGCGTGCCTCACGGTGCGCGAGCATGGGGACGGCTGGTTCACGGTGGCCGCGATCGTCACCACGCTCGAGCGCACGACGATCGGATCGTGGGACGCCGGCCGGCGCGTGAACCTCGAGCGTGCCATGCGGCTCGGTGATCGCCTGGGCGGACACATGGTGCAGGGACATGTCGACGCCGTCGGCGTCGTCGAGGGCCTGCGGCGCCGCGACGATGCCCTGCTCGTGGACGTGCGGATCCCCGAGGACCTCGAGCCGCTCATGGTGCCGCACGGGTCCGTCGCCGTCGACGGAGTGAGCCTCACGGTGAACGCCCTCCCCGCTCCGGGGATTCTTCAATTGTCGTTGATCGAGTACACCTGGACGCACTCCACGCTCGGCGCGCTGCGCGCGGGCGACGGCGTCCACGTCGAGGCGGACATGATCGGCAAGTACGTCCGCCAGCTCGTCGCCCCATACGCGGGCGCACGGTGACCCTGTCGCTTCGGTCCTCGCGCCGCATTCTCTGACTGCCATGCCATTTTCCACCATAGAACAGGCCATCGCGGACTTCGCCGCCGGCAAGCTCGTCATCGTCGCGGACGACGAGGACCGCGAGAACGAGGGCGATCTGATCTGCGCCGCGTCGCTCGTCACCCCCGAGCTGATCACCTTCATGGTCAAGCGCGCCGGCGGATTGATCTGCGTCGCGCTCACCGGCGAGCGGGCCGACCAGCTCGGGCTGGCGCCGATGGCCGAGAGCAATCCGGACGAGTACCGCACCGCCTACACGGTGAGCGTGGACGCGAGCGCGCGCTTCGGCGTGGGGACCGGCATCAGCGCGCAGGACCGTGCGACGACCGTCAAGGTGCTCGTGGATCCCGCGACCGTTCGCGCGGACCTGCATCACGGCGGCCATGTCTTCCCGCTCCGTGCACGCGACGGCGGCGTGCTGCAGCGCGTCGGACACACGGAGACCGCGGTCGATCTCGCGCGACTCGCCGGCGTCTATCCCGCCGGCGTCATCTGCGAGGTGCTCAACGAGGACGGCACGACGGCGAAGCGCCCGCAGCTCGAGGCGTTCGCGCGCGAGCACGGGCTCACCTTCATCACCGTGGCGCAACTCGTCGCGCATCGGTTGCGCACCGAGCGGCTCGTGCATCGCGTCGCCGAGGCGCGCATGCCGACGCCGTACGGCGCGTGGAAGGTCTACGGCTACAGGAACGACGTCGACACCCACGAGCACGTCGCCATTACCTTCGGCGACGTGTCCGACGGGGAAGGAGTGCTCGTGCGCATGCACTCGAAGTGCCTCACCGGCGACGTCTTCCACTCGATGCGCTGCGATTGCGGCTGGCAGCTCGAGACGGCGATGCAGATGATCCAGAAGGAAGGGCGTGGAGCGATCGTGTACCTCGACCAGGAGGGACGCGGCATCGGCCTGCTCAACAAGCTCAAGGCGTACGAGCTCCAGGACGCCGGTGCGGATACCGTCGAGGCGAACGAACGGCTCGGCTTCGCGCCGGATCTTCGCAACTACGGCATCGGCGCGCAGATCCTTCTCGACCTCGGGCTTCGTTCGATCCGTCCCATCACCAACAATCCGCGCAAGATGGTCGGGCTCGAAGGGTACGGGCTCCACGTCGACGAGCGCGTGCCCATCGTGCAGCCGGAGAACCTCGAGAACGCCGGCTACATGGGCACCAAGCGCGACAAGCTCGGGCACCTTCTCGCTTCCTGATCGACGACATGGCGGAGTTCAACGGGATCGTCAACGGAGAGGGCCGGCGCTTCGCCGTGCTCGCCTCCCGCTTCAATCATCACGTCACCGAGAAGCTCGCCGAGGGCGCGATGGACGCGCTGGTGCGCCACGGCGCGTCGGCGGAGGACGTCGATCTCGTGTGGGTGCCCGGCGCGTGGGAGCTTCCGTTTGCGGCGCGACGCCTCGCCGCGACGGAGCGCTACAACGCGCTGGTCGTCGTCGGGGCTGTCGTGCGCGGTGACACGCCGCACTTCGACTACGTCGCCGGCGAGGCCTCGCGCGGGCTCGCGGCTGCGAGCTCCGAGTACGACATCCCGATCGGCTTCGGCCTCCTCACGACGGACACGATGGAGCAGGCCGAAGCGCGCGCGGGCGGTGAGCACGGCAACAAGGGCTGGGATGCGGCCGTCGCCGCCCTCGAGATGGCGGACCTGTTCGAGCGGCTCGATGGGGCGGACGAGGATTGAGACGCGGGCTCGAGCCCGCGCCCTGCAGGCGCTGTACGCGTGGGACATGCGAGGGGGCACGGAGCTCGAGCGCGTGGCCACGCAGGTCTGGGACGATCTCGCCATCACACCAGAGGAGCGGCGCATCGCCGGCCCCATCGTGCGCCACGTCGCGAATCGCCAGCCTGCGCTCGACGCCGAGCTCGCCGATGTGACGACCAACTGGCGCCTCGAGCGCATCGGCGCGGTCGAGCGATGCGTGCTGCGCATGGCCGCCGCCGAGCTCTCGATCGGCGACACACCGCCGCGCGTCGTGATCCAGGAAGCGGTCACGCTCGCCGAGCGATTCGGCAGCGCGCAGAGCGCGCGATTCGTCAACGGCGTGCTCGACGCGCTCGCGCGCCGCATGGGGCGCATGTAGGTGCGACTCCTCGTCGTCAACTGGCAGGATCGCGAGAACCCGCTGGCGGGCGGCGCCGAGATCCACCTCCACGAGATCTTCGGTCGCCTCGCCTCGCAAGGCAATTCCGTCACGCTGCTGTGCGGCGGCTGGCCCGGGTGCCCGCCACGCACGACGCTCGACGGGATGGAGATCATCCGCGTCGGCACGCGCTACTCCTTCCCGTTTCATGCGCGCGCATTCTATCGGCGCGAGCTCGCGCGCCGCGCCTTCGACCTGCTGGTCGAGGACGTGAACAAGGTGCCGCTGTATACGCCGCGATGGGGCGGACCGCCCGTCGTCGCGCTCGTGCCGCACCTCTTCGGCGGAACGGCCTTCCAGGAGCTCGCCCCACCGCTCGCTGCCGCCGTTTGGCTCGCTGAGCGTCCGCTCGGCCGCGTGTACCGTGGCGTCCCCTTCGAGGCGATCAGCGCGAGCACCGCGGCCGATCTGGCGGCGCGCGGCATCCCGCGATCGGCCGTCGAAGTCATTTACCCGGGCATCGACACGGTCACCTACACCCCATGTGCGTCGGAGCGGGCGCCCACGCCGGTGTTCGCGTATCTCGGTCGCCTGAAGCGCTACAAGGGGGTGCATCACGTCATTCACGCGTTCGCCGCGATGGGGCATGGTGACGCGATCCTCGAGATCGCCGGCGCGGGCGACTATCGCCCCGCGCTCGAGCGCCTCGCTGTCTCGCTTGACCTCGGACAGCGCGTGCGGTTTCTTGGGCGCGTGAGTGAGGAGGAGAAGCTGCGGTTGCTGCGTCGAGCGTGGGCGCTCGTCTTCGCGTCGCCGAAGGAAGGGTGGGGGATCACGAACCTGGAAGCCGCGGCGTGCGGTACGCCGGTCGTCGCGTCGAACTCCCCGGGCATCCGCGAGTCCGTTCGCGACGGTGAGACGGGATATCTGGTGGCGCATGGCGACGCGGGTGCGATGGCGTCCGCGATGGGGCGACTCGCCGGCGACGCCGCACTGGTCGCGCAGCTCGGCGTGCAGGCCCGACGCTTCGCCGAGACGTTCACCTGGGAGCGCGCGGCCGGCGAGACCGCGTCTCATCTCTTCCGCGTGCTCGCGTCACGTCGGCCCAAGACATGATCGGATGCACATGCCAGCGATGAAGGTCGGCGAGATCCTCGAGCAGGTGCGCGATCTGCTCGAGCTCGAGCGTGTCGCGGGGACACACGGGCTCGAGCGAGTCGTGGAAGGGTCGGATATCTCGAGCCCCGGGCTCGCGCTGGCCGGCTACGTGAAGCGTTTCGTCGCCAAGCGGCTCCAGGTGTTCGGCGAGACGGAAGTGACGTACCTCTTCTCGCTGGACGCAGACACGCGTCGTGCGCATCTGGCGCAGTTCTTCAGCTTTCCCGTCCCCTGCGTCTTCGTCACGAAGGGGCTCGAGCTCCCGGCTGACGTCGTCGAGGAGGCGGCGAAGGCGGACATCGCCATCCTGCGGTCAGCACTCAAGACGCACGAGTTCTATAACCGGATCAAGCCCTGGCTGGACGACGCCTTCGCGCCGCAGACCACGATCCACGGCTCGCTCGCCGACGTCTACGGCGTCGGCCTGCTGTTCATCGGCCAGAGCGGCATCGGCAAGTCGGAGTGTGTGCTCGATCTCGTCGAACGCGGGCATCGCATCGTCGCGGACGATCTCGTCATCGTGCGGCGCCGCGCGGGCGACATCCTCATCGGGCGCGGTCACGAGCTGCAGCGCCATTACATGGAGATTCGCGGCCTCGGTCTCGTCGACATCCCGGCGATCTTCGGCATCCGTGCCGTGCGCCAGCAGAAGCGTATCGAGGTCGTGGTGCAGCTCGAGGAGTGGCGGCATGACGCCGTGGTCGAGCGCACTGGACTCGACGGCGAAACGACCGACATTCTGGGCGTGCCCACGCCGCGCATCACCGTTCCACTCAACCCTGGAAAGAACATCACTGTGATCGCCGAGGTGATCGCCATGCACCATCTTCTGAAGTGGAGCGGCGTCGATCCGGCGGAGCGATTCAACGAGGCGCTGATCAAGCAGATGCGCGACAAGTCCGAGATCAGCCGCTATCTCCGCGAAGACCATGAGTGACGCATCGGGAATCCGCGCGCTCGTCGCGGGGCACGGTGACTTCGCCGCCGGTCTCATCTCCGCGGTCGAGGCCGTGACCGGCCGGGGCGAGCTGCTGGAGCCGATCCAGGTGAAGGGACTCTGCGGCGAGGACATCCAGCAGCTGCTGCGCGAGCGCCTGCATGCGACGGGCGCGCACGTGATCTTCACCGATCTGCAGGCGGGAAGCTGCACGATGGCGGCGCGCCGGCTCCTGCGCGATCAGCCGGCCGTGCTGCTCGTGTCGGGCACCAACCTGCCGATGCTGCTCGACTTCGTGATGTCCTCGGCGCCGACGCCGCACGACGCCGCGCACGCCGCCGTCGAGCGCGCTCGCAGCGCGATCGCGGCGTACGGAGGGCCGGCGTGACGCTGGTGCTCAACCGCATCGACGACCGCCTGATTCACGGACAGGTCGTCGTCGGATGGGGCCAGCCACTGGACGTGCGGTTCATCGTGCTCGTCGACGATGCCGTCGCCGAGAGCGAGTGGGAGAAGGAGCTGTACCGCATGGGCGTTCCCCCGGAGATGGAGGTGCGCTTCCACTCCGCGATCGAAGCGGCGCCGCTGCTGGACACGTACCGCACCGAGCCGCACGCAGGGATCCTCCTCACGGGTGACATCGCGACGATGCGTGAGCTCGTCGCGCATGG
>DATEOG010000352.1:0-4285 GCA_035274345.1 Gemmatimonadaceae bacterium | reverse complement strand
GCTCACGGGAAGCCATCGCTCCGGTTGCGGCGCATCGCGCGCCTCGGTCTTCGAGGAAGCGCGAGTGTTCCTGTGTCCGAGCTCGAGCACGACACCGGAGGCGCTCCGTCTCGCCGAGTCGTTCTGGCGGTCGTTGCGTGCCGGCGTCGAGGTCCTCGATGCCGAGACGCACGACGCACAGATGGCGTGGCGCAGCCACCTGCCGCAGGCGGTGTCCACGGCGCTGGCGCTCACGCTGCGACAGGCGAACGTGACGCGTTCGGCGCTCGGACCGGGCGGGCGCGACATGACTCGGCTCGCGGGAGGCGACCCCGATCTGTGGACGGGGATCGTTGGTGACAACGCGCCGGCGATCGTCCAGGCGCTCCATGCGATGGAGCAGCAGCTTCGCTACTTCCGCGAACGACTGGCCGCGGGCGAGGACGGTGTGCGCGAATGCTTCACCGACGGACGCGACTGGTTCGACGGCGAGCCGATGCGCGCGCTGACCCCGCGCGACTCCGCCGCGATCGCGGCCCGCGACACGACCGCGCTCACGCCGCGCGACACCACCCCGTAACTTTTCCGAATGGGACGATCGATCTCCCCTCGCGCAGGCTCGCAGTGAGCGCCGCGACGGGACAGCCGGCGCTGCGCGTCGAAGGCCTGCGAAAGCGCTTCGGCGACGTCGTCGCGGTGGACGGCCTCGACCTCACCGTCGCCGCAGGAGAGTGCTTCGGGCTGCTCGGCCCGAACGGCGCGGGAAAGACCACCACCATCGAGATCTGCGAGGGCCTCACCGCTCCGGACGAGGGGTTGGTCGAGGTGCTGGGCCAGCGGTGGGACCGCGACGAACGCGCACTCCGCGAGCGGCTCGGCATCCAGCTCCAGGAGACGAAGCTCGCCGAGAAGCTGACCGTCGAGGAGACGGTGCGGCTGTTCCGCAGCTTCTACGCGCGCGGCCGCGACATCGACGACGTGATCGGCGTTGTGCAGCTCGACGAGAAGCGCAGCGCACGCGTGGGCAAGTTGAGCGGAGGGCAGAAACAGCGGCTCGCGCTCGCCTGCGCGCTCGTCGGCGATCCCGAGCTGCTCTTTCTCGACGAGCCGACGACCGGACTCGATCCGCAGTCGCGCCGGCAGCTGTGGGATCTGATCACGGAATTGAAGGCCAGTGGCCGAAGCATCGTGCTCACGACGCACTACATGGACGAGGCGGAGCGCCTGTGTGATCGCGTGGCGGTGGTGGATCACGGCCGCGTGATCGCCCTCGGCACGCCGCGCGGCCTGATCGCCGGACTCGGCGCGGAGCACGTGGTAGAGTTCACGGTGACGGGCGGCGGCGACGGCGCGCTCGACGCGGCGGCCCTCGAGGGGCTGGACGGTGTACGTCGCGCGCGATTGCACGACGGTCGCTGGTCTCTCGAGGCAGTGGAGCTGGCGCGCGCGGTGCCTTCGATCCTCCGCGCACTCGCCGCGCGCGACCTTCCACTGGAGGAGCTCGTGACGCACTCGGCGACACTGGAGGACGTGTTCGTGTCACTCACAGGGAGGCAGCTGCGCGATGCGTGAGGCGAGCGGAGCACGGCTGCCATGGATGTCGCGATCGCTCGCGCAGCTCACGCTGGTGCGATTCCGTGAGTTCATCCGTGAGCCCGAGGCGGTGTTCTGGACGTTCTTCTTCCCCGTCGTGCTGGCGATCGGCCTCGGTATCGCCTTCCGCAACAAGCCCGCGGACGTCCTCACGGTGAGCGTGGTGCGAGGGACGGCGGAGGCGGACACGCTCGCGGCGCGGCTCACGCGCGCGGGTGGGCTGCGCGTGCAGCTGCTCCAGGCCGACGACGCCGCACGCGCGCTGCGCACGGGAGAGGTCGCATTGGTGGCGACGCCGCGCGGCGCGGCGGGGGTCGAGTACGCGTTCGACGACACGCGTCCCGAGGGACGGTCGGCGCGCTTCCTCGTGGACGACGCGGTACAGCGCGCGGCGGGACGACAGGACCCCGTCTCGGCCGCCGAGCGGAAAGTGCGCGAGAAGGGGTCGCGGTACATCGACTTCGTGATCCCCGGTCTGCTGGGCATGAACATCATGGCGGGCGGCATCTGGGGGCTCGGCTTCGCCATCGTCGAGGCGCGCAGGCGCAACCTGCTCAAGCGACTCGTCTCGACACCGATGTTGCGTGCGAACTATCTCGCGTCGTTCCTGTTCTCGCGGTTCGTGTTCCTGCTCGTCGAGGTGATCGTGATCCTCGGGAGCGCCGTACTGCTGTTCGGTGTCCCGGTGCGTGGCTCGCTCCTCCAGCTGTCCACGGTGTGCATCGTCTCCGCGCTAGCGTTCGGCGGCGTCGGCCTTCTCATCGCATCGCGCGCCAAGACCACGGAGGGGGTCTCGGGACTGATGAACCTCGTGATGATGCCGATGTGGGTGCTGTCGGGTGTGTTCTTCTCGTCCACGAACTTTCCCGCTGCTGCACAGCCGTTCATCCAGGCGCTGCCGCTCACGGCGACGATCAACGCGCTGCGCGGAACGATGCTGCAGGGTATTGGGTGGGGCGGCGTCTCGGTGCCGCTGCTGATCGTCAGCGTGTGGGGCGTGGCGGCGTTCGGCGTGGCGCTGAGAGTGTTCAGGTGGAGGTGAGAGCGCCGTAGGCTCCGAGCACGCAGCACCGCAGCGGCCTGACTACTCCTCCACCTTCCTCTCTTTCTTCGATCTCCGTGGCGGCGGTAGCTCCGACGGATCGAACACGCTCACATGATGGCCGCTGAGCACGTCGGCGGTCCGCTGGGCGATGGGACGGCGGCGGCGCATGAAGAAGATCGTCGCGAACAGCACGATGGCGATGAAGCCGAGACGCACGTCGGAGCGCGTGGTGAAGCCGAGCAGGCGCATCGCCGCCGTGCCCGCCTTCCAGCCGAGGAACACGAACAGGGCGCTCCAGATCCAGCAGCTGATGCCGCTCGCCACGACGTACACGGGCAGCGAGACGCGCGCGGCTCCGCAGGCGATCGGGACGGGAAGGCGAAGGCCGTAGGCGAAGCGCACCACGAGCGAGGAGCGCCACGGGTTGCGCTCGACGAGCGCGAGCGCAGCGTCCAGCACCTTCTTCCAGGAGGGAAAGCGGGCCTGCAGCCACTGGATTCGCCAGCGTCCGAGGAAATAGAGCCCGATGGACGCGATCCACGTACCGAGGGCGACAGCGGTGATCACTGCGATCAGGCCAAGCCGGCCATTGCTCGCCGCGATGCCGCCGAAGATCGGATTCGCCTCCTCGAACACGATGCTCGTGAGGCCGAGCACGACGTACTTCCACAGCCGCTGTATTGGCGAGACGTAGTCGCTGTACGAGCTGACCGCGTCGGCGACTTGCAGGAGCATCGCTAGAATACTGGCACCCCTCCGGCCGGCGTGAATCGGCAATTTATCGACGGGGCCGCGCGCCGCGAACCAATCGTCGAGAGCGGTGTGCAACAAGAGCGCGCCCACAGCGATCTCACGACTCCCACGCCGATGACCATGCGCCTCCTCCTCCCAATCGCGCTTGCCGCCGGCTTCGCGACCTTCGGCGCCACGAGCCGCGGGGACTCACCGGCAGCGGCGGTGACGTCGTTCCGCATATACGCCGACACCGTCCTGGAGTATCGCGGGCTCTACGAGACGGGTTTCGAGGTGAGCTGGTTCCACGCATGCGGCGCGCCCTCCGGGGACGACAGCTGGTGGGTCACACTCTCGAACGACGCACTGCGCCAGCGCGACAGCCTCGCGCGGGCGATCAAAGGGCAGCCACGCACGCTGTACGTGCGCTGGCGCGGCACGGTCAGTCCGAAGATGCCGGCGGGTGCGGGTCACATGGGGCGCGGCTCGCGCTACATGCTCGTGACGGAAGTGGTTCAGCTCCGCGCGTCCGACGAGGCCGGGTGCACCTCAACGTGACCGAGCTTTCGATGGGCACACGCCGCTGATATCCTAGGCGCTCCCGCGCGTGCGGCGCGTTCGGTGCGCGCCGTGGCAGCATCGATTCCCTTCAGCCGTCGCCATGCCCGCCCCTTCCCCACGCAATTCGCTCGCGTCGCTCGAGCAGGTGTACGCCGCCGACCGCGCGGCGTGGCGCACCTGGCTCGCGACCCATCATGCCACCTCCCCGGGGATCTGGCTCGTGTTCGACAAGAAGTCGAGCCGTCCGGACCGGCTGGCGTACGTCGATGCGGTGGAGGAAGCGTTGTGCTACGGATGGATCGACAGCACGGTGCGTTCGATCGACGACACGCGGTACGTGCAGCTCATGACGCCGCGAAAGCCGAAGAGCACCTG
>DATEOG010000351.1:0-2671 GCA_035274345.1 Gemmatimonadaceae bacterium | reverse complement strand
GTGATATCGGTCCGTCGCCCGTGCCGACAGGGCGTAGGCGCCGCGGTGCGGGTTCGCGTTGTCCTGTTCGTAGTACGCGCGCATCGCGTCGAGGACGACCTTCGGCTTCTGCGACGTCGCCGCCGAGTCGAGGTAGTGCAGCTGCGGGTTGGCGGCGAGGAGCGGGAAGTCGGCGCGCCGTGGGTTTCTCTTGCTCATGCGTGGGGCTCCAGGTGGGCGCGCGGGGCGACGAGGATGCGATCCCCCTCGACGCGCGTCTCGAACACGGCGAGCGGCTTGGTCGCCGGACCGCGGCGTACCGCGCCCGTCCGGCACTCGTACCGCGCACCGTGCCACATGCATTCCAACGTTCCGTCACTGTGCAGCACGCCGTCCGACATCGGAAACTCCGCGTGGCTGCAGACGTCGTGCACCGCGCCGATCGTTCCGCGGTCGTTGTACAGGCACACCGCCGTCCCGTCAGCGAGCACCGCACCGAGCAGCTCGCCCTCCGGCAGTGCGGACAGCGGCGCCACCTCCTCGAACCCGTCGCCCACGCGCGCCGTCAGGCGCCCGGCGCGTCGCGCAGCGCCGCCTGCAGCGTGTGCCACGGCATGCTCGCGCACTTCACGCGGATGGGGAAGCGCGCCACACCGGAAAACGCGGCGAGCTCGCCGAGGCCGCGCGCCTCCTGCTCGGTCGGTCGCAGCTTGCCCGTCACCAGTTCGTGGAACGTCGTGAACAGCTGCTCCACCTCGGCCCGCGATTTCCCCTTCACCTTCTGCGTCATGATCGACGCCGCGGCGCGCGACACCGCGCACCCGGCGCTCGTGAACCGTACGTCGTCGATCCGGTCACCGGTGACCAGGAGCTCGACCTTCACCTCGTCACCGCAGTCCGGGTTCCGCCCCTCGGCGCGATGGTTCGCCCCCTCCAGCGCGCCGTAGTTCTTCGGCCGCCGGTTGTGGTCGAGGATGATCGACTGGTAGAGCTCCTGCAGGTCCGACATGCGTCGCCTCAGCCCTGCTCGATGTAGCGGCGCAGCGTTGCCGCCTCGAGCCCTTCGCGCACCTCGGCGAGCTCGATCGTCTCCAGGACGTCGGCGGCGAACGCGTACGTCAGGAGCTGGCGCGCCGTGTGCGCGGCGATCCCGCGGCTCTTGAGGTAGAACAGCGCGGTCTCGTCGAGCCGGCCGACCGTCGCGCCGTGCGTGCACTTCACGTCGTCGGCGAAGATCTCCAGCTGCGGCTTGGTGTCGATCTGCGCCTTCTCGGAGAGGAGCAGGGTGTTGTTCGTCTGCTTGCCGTCGGTCTTCTGCGCCGCCGGATGGACGTACACCTTGCCGTTGAACACGCCGTGCGCCGATCCGTCGAGAATCCCCTTGTAGTGCTCGCGGCTGTAGCAGCTCGGCTCGACGTGCTCGATGCGCGTCTGGTGATCGATGTGCTGCTCGCCGTCGCCCAGGTACAGCCCGTTGAGCGTCGCGCCGCATCCCTCGCCGCGCAGCTCGGTGTAGACGTTCGTTCGCGAGAGCGCTGCGCCGGTGGCGAAGCTGAACGAGACGAGGTGGCTGTCGCGCGCCTGGCGCACGTCGAGCGTGCCGACGTGATATGCCTTCACCGACTCGCGCTGCAGCTTCAGGTGCGTCAACGTGGCGCCGTCGCCGACGACGGCCTCCGTGACGACGTTCGTGAAGTAGGCACCGGCGTCGTCGAGCGCCACGTAGCTCTCGATCACGGTGGCCTTCGCGAACCGGTCGAGCACGATCAGGTTGTGCGGCTGCGCCGTTCCCGCCCCCGCGCTCGTGTCGCTCACGAACAGCAGGTGGATGGGCCGCGCGACCTCGACCTCCTTGTCGACGTGCAGCACCGCGCCGTCGTCGAGGAAGGCCGTGTTCAGCGCCGTGAACGTCTGCCCGTCGAACGTCGCCACCTTGCCCAGATACTGCTCCACGAGCAGGGGCAGCGCCTCGTACGCCTGCGCGAGCGGCACGAGCGTCACACCATCGGGCAGCCCCGCCGCGGTCGAGAGCCTGGCGTCGAAGCGGCCGTTCACGAACACCAGCGTGTGCCAGTCGCTCGCACCGAAGGTGAACGGAGCGAGCTGCGCGGCCTTCACGCCGTGCGCCGGCGGCGCGAGCAGATCGAACTCCCGCTCGGCGATCGGCGCGACGGAGGTGAAATGCCAGTCCTCGTTCTTGGTCGTCGGGAAGCCGAGCGTCTCGAACCGCGTGATCGCCGACAGCCGGAGCGACCGCGCCCAGTCGGGCGCCGCCACGTTGTCTGGTGCAGAGGTACGCTCGAAGGCCCGCAAGTACGACTCGATCACGCGATCGCTCCCTCGAGCAGCCAGTCGTAGCCCTTCTCCTCCAGCTCCAACGCCAGCTCCTTCCCACCCGAGCGGACGATCCGGCCGTTCGCGAGCACGTGCACGTAGTCGGGCACGATGTAGTTGAGCAGCCGCTGGTAATGCGTCACGACGATCGTCGCGTTCTCGGGTCGCCGCAGCGAGTTCACGCCGTGCGCGACGATCCGCAGCGCGTCGATGTCGAGCCCCGAGTCGGTCTCGTCGAGCACGGCGAGCTTCGGCTCGAGGACGGCCATCTGCAGGATCTCGTTCCGCTTCTTCTCGCCGCCGGAGAAACCGGTGTTGACCGAGCGCGAGAGCATGTCCGGATCCATCTCGACGAGCT
>DATEOG010000350.1:0-11941 GCA_035274345.1 Gemmatimonadaceae bacterium | reverse complement strand
CGGCCAGGGATCTTGGACATTTGCTCGAGTTCGATGAAAAAGTGGCCGACTGTTGCCGATACTCGCCAGCACCTGCCATGTCCAATCAAATCCCCGCTGCCCCCGCCGACTCCGGCGAACCCCACGTCGCGCGGCTCGGCGAACGCTACCTCGCCCTCGGAGGAGAGCTGCTCTGCGCCATCGGCGCGAGCGATGTGTGGCTGCTCTCGACGGGCGCGCTGGACGTCGTGCTCGGATACACGCGCGACGATCTCCGGGAGCACCCGTTCGAGAGCCTGTTGCACCCGGATGATCGCGGATCGGTCGAGGGACAGCTCGCGTCGATTCGCGCGGGGGCGCGCGACGTCGGCTTTCGCTGCCGCCTGCGTCGCCGCGACGGATCGTACATCCTCGTCGATTGGCGCTGCGGTCCCCGCGACCGCGCGGGGCTGGTGCTCGCGGTGGGCCGAGACATCACCAACGAGATCCTGCTCCACGAACGTCTCCGGGCCAGCGAGGCGCGCGTGCGCGCCCTCAGCGACAGCTCACCGCTCGGCGTCTACGAGACCGACTGCCGCGGCTCGCTCGTCTATGCGAACGACCGCCTGCAAACGATCTGGGACGTGACGAACAGCGCGCTCGCCGACGGGAGCTGGATCGAGCGCGTGCACCCGTCCGACACGGTGCGCTTCGTCGCATGGCTCGACGATCCGGCCGGCAGGACGTCGAGTCAGGAAGGCTCGTTCCGCCTGCTCCGCCGCGACGGCACGACACGGCAGGTCGTGATTCGAACGGTGCCGCGGCTGGACGGGAACGGGAAGGTGGTTGGGGTTGTGGGGACGGTGGAAGTGGTCGGTGGCGCGTAGTGGGTGGTGAGTGGTGAGCGGTGGGTGACTGAAACGCCGTCACTCATCACTCACCACTCACTTCCCAAGACCGCTTCACCGAATCACCCTCGCCCCCTTCCCCTTCATCGCCGCTTCGACTTCCTCGACACGAACCATCGACGTGTCGCCCGGCGTCGTCATCGCCAACGCGCCGTGCGCGGCCCCGTACTCCACCGCCGCCTGCGGGCCCTTCCCCTCGAGGAAGCCGTAGGCGAGACCCGACGCGAAGCCGTCGCCGCCTCCGACGCGGTCGTAGATCTCGAGGTTCGGCCGCTGCATCGACTGGTAGAGCTGTCCTTCATAGAAGAGCAGCGCCGACCAGTCGTTGACGCTCGCCGTCGTCGCCTTTCGCAGCGTCGTCGCCGCCACCTTGAAGTTCGGGAACGCCGCGACCGCCGTCTGGATCATCTTCTTGAAGCTCTCGGTCTCGATGTTCGTGAGGTGCTCGTCCGCACCCTCGACCTCGAATCCGAGGCAGGCGGTGAAGTCCTCTTCGTTGCCGATCATCACGTCGACGTACTTCGCGATGTTGCGGTTCACCTTCTGCGCGCCCTCCTTGCCGCCCTGGCTCTTCCACAGCGACGCGCGGTAGTTGAGATCGTACGCCACGACGGTGCCGTACTTCTTCGCGACCTCCACCGCCTCGAGCACCGCCTCCGACGTGTTGGACGCCAGCGCGGCGAAGATCCCGCCGGTGTGGAACCAGCGTACTCCTTCCTCGCCGAACAGCTTTTCCCAGTTCACCTCGCCCGGCTTGATCTGCGACGCGGCCGAGTGACCGCGGTCGGAGCAGCCGAGCGCGGGGCGGATGCCGAAGCCCTTCTCGGTGAAGTTGAGACCGACGCGCGTGTTCTTGCCGAGGCCGTCGAAGTCGCGCCAGATCACGTGGGACATGTCCACGCCACCCTGGAGAATGAAGTCCTCCACGAGCCAGCCCAGGTCGTTCTTCGGCAGTGCGGTCACGACCGCAGCGCGCTTCTGCCAGCATTTCCGCATCGCGCGTGCGACGTTGTACTCGCCGCCGCCCTCCCACACCTGGAACGACCGCGCGTTGCGCACACGGCCGAAGCCGGGGTCGAATCGCAGCATCACCTCGCCGAACGACGCGCAGTCCCACTTCGTCTCGGCGGCGGATCTGATCTCGAGCTTGGCCATGGTCGTTCTCCGTTATCGCTTCGCGGCCAGGTCGGCCTTGATGGTCTTCACGAGCTGCACGGTCGTACGCACCTTCTCCTCGATCCCCTTGTAGTCGCGTGCATCGAGCAGCTGCTTGGTGACGAGGTTGCCGCCGATGCCGCAGGCGACGATGCCGGCGCCGAACCATGCGCGAAGCGACGATTCCGTCGCTTCCACGCCGCCCGTCGGCATGATGCGCGTCCACGGCATCGGGGCCATCACGCTTTTCACGAAGTCGGGGCCGCCGACGGAGGAGCCGGGAAACACCTTCACGATCTCGCAGCCCAACTCCTGGGCGAAGCCGATCTCGCTCGCCGAGCCGCATCCCGGGCTGTAGGGAATGCCGCGGCGGTTGCAGACCTTGGCGACGTCGGGATTGAGCAGCGGGCCGACGACGAACTTCGCGCCGTTGGCGATGTAGATCCCCGCGGTCGGCGCATCGACCACGGAGCCGACGCCCATGATCACCGACGGATCCGCCTTGGCGAAGTGTCGCGTGACATCGAGGAACACGTGCGCGGCGAAGTCGCCGCGATTGGTGAACTCGATGCACTTCGCGCCGCCGTTGGCGCAGGCCTGGATGACGTTCTTGCAGACGTCGACGTCGGGGTCGTAGAAGACCGGGATGACGCCCTGGTCCATCATCGCCAGCAGGACGGACAGCCTGTCCTTCGCGGCCATTGCAGCTCTCCTCGAGATTTAGTTCTTCCGACGAACAATCGTATTGCGCGCGAAGTCTAGAACCGCGATGGTTGGGGCGCAACAGATTGACGCGGAGGCCGCGGAAGTTACTGCGAGCGCGCGGAGGGAAGGGCTGGGCTCGTGGCGCACGGAAGCATCGCTGCGAATCCCAAAAAAAGACTCTTGGGGTTGTGGATGGAGAGGAGCGCTGCGCAGCTGCCGAGTGCGCGACCTGCAGAGTCGTTCTCCGAGCGCTCGCCGTTCACCTCCGCGATCTCCGCGTCAATCTGTTCGACCGCGGCGGTGCAATGCGCGCGGTGCAACGGCAATTGCTAGCCTGGCTTTGCGCCCAGCTCTCAATCGACTCCTATGGGAACCCGAGATCCTCGCGTCGACGCATACATCGCCAAACAGGCCGACTTCGCCAAGCCGATCCTCGCGCACATCCGCGACGTCGTCCACGCGGCATGTCCCGACGTGGAGGAGGACATCAAGTGGGGCTCGCCCTTCTTCATGTACCACGGACCGATGGCGCACATGCCGGCGTTCAAGGAGCACGTTCGGTTCGGCTTCTGGAAAGGAAGGCTCGTCGGCGGTAGCGACGCCGCCGACGAGGACGGCATGACGGGCCCGATCGGACGTCTGAAGTCGGTGAAGGATCTCCCCTCGAAGAAGGAGATGTCCGCCTACATCAAGAAGGCGATGAAGCTCAACGAGGAAGGGATCGGCGCGCGCAAGCAGCCGAAGGCCAGACCGGAGCTCCCGGTGCCACCGGAGCTCGCCGCCGCGCTCGCGAAGAACAGGAAGGCGCGCACCAACTTCGAGGCGTTCTCAGCGAGCCAGAGGCGCGATTACAACGAGTGGATCGGCGAGGCGAAGCGCGCCGAGACGAAAGCCGCGCGAGTGAAGCAGGCGGTCGAGTGGATTGCGGAGGGGAAAGGGAGGAATTGGAAATACGAAAGATGATGGTGGTGGGTCATGAGTCGTGAGTTGTCGGTGACTACTGACGCTGCCACTCAGAACTCACCACTCATCACCCGCTACTGCTTCATCGGTCTCCGAAGCCCCTCCAGACTCCACAACTGCACCGTTCCCAACACCGACAGCGGGATCGCGAGGCGGTTGCGCTTCGTGTCGATCCCGATATCCGCCGCCACGGGGACCTCGCGGATGATCGGGCGGTCGCGGCCGTTCGCCAGCAGGTGGATGCTCGAGTCGGCCCACGAGGTGAACAGCAGCGCGCCGTCGGCAAGCGCCTCGACGCCGTCGAGCTGGCCCTTGCCGGTGCGAATGAGCTGCGGCTTGCCGCTCCCTTGCGGATTCACCATCACCTGACCGTTGAACGGGTCGAATGAGATCACGATCCATCGCTTTCCGACCGGATCCCACGTGATCCCGTTCGGCCGGCCGAGCTGCGGTCCCTCGGCCGCGACGGTGATCGACTGGTTCGGGCCGACGACATAGACGCGATCGGGGCCGACGTGGATCACACCCTTGTCGCTCATGATGATGCCCGTGTCGGTCACGTGCAGCGTACCGTCGGGACCGACGGCGATGTCGTTGAGCTGCACGGCGCCACGCGGGGCGAAGTCGATCGTGGCGAGCGGCGCGCCGGTGCGCTTGTCGAATGCGCGGAGCGCGGAGATGTCCGTCGCCCAGAGCGTATCGCCATGGACCGCGAGTCCCTTCGGCGCATCGAGCACCGCTCCGTTCACGCCGCCCTGTGCGAGCACCGTTGCGCTGTCGGGGTTCGACGCGCTGATCCGCACGATGTAGCCGTTGCGATCCTGCGCCGAGCCGTAGCCGGTCATGTTCGACACGAAGAACGCGTCGAGCTCGGGATCGTAGCGTACCGACTCGGGGCCCTGGAATCCGCCGATGTTCCGGATGAACCGCGCCTCCGACACGCTGAATCCCGTCGCGACGCCGTCGGCCGCGGTCGCGACGCTCCGCTCCTCGCGCGCCGAGGCGTCGTCGGTGCAGCCGAGCGGCGCGAGCGACAGCAGCAGCACGAGCAGAGTGCAGATCCCTCGACTGCGCTCGGGATGACAGCGACGCTCGACGATCGGGCGTCGGCGCGAGGTGAGCGAGGGCCCGACGAGCATGCGCATCGCTACTTCAGCGTGTAGAGATACGCCGCGATGTGCCGCGCATCCGACGGCGTGACGCCGGTGTTCGGCATCGCCGTCTTCGCATCGACTGCCTTTGGATCGCGGATCCAGCGCAGCATGTTGTCCGGCACGTTGGGCAGCACGCCGCCGATGTAGCTCCGGCTCGCGATGCCGGCGAGCGGCGGACCGACCAGACCATTCGCACCGACGACGCCCGGGATGGTGTGACACGACTGGCAACCGTACTTGCGTAGCAGGTCCGGGCCGCGCGAGGGATCACCGCCGGTGATGGCCGCCGCCTCGCGCGCATCGGCCGCGCTCGCGCCGCTGCACGCGCCCGTGGTCACGACGAAGCCCGCGAAGATGAGCCCGACGAGCGTGCGCCCCGCATTGCCCGCGGTCATTGGCAGGCCGAGAAGAAGAAGGACGTCGCCCACTGGCCGAGCAGCACGAGCGCCAGCATCAGACTCATGCCGAAGCCCGTGACGCCCATCATGCGCGTGCGCGGTGCCGCGCCTCCGGCCTCGCCCGGCTCCTCGCGACCTGCGCGCTGCCAGGTGCGCCAGGCGACGAACGCACCCAACAGCGCGAGCGCGAGCGCCAGCACGTCCACGACGTGAATCCAGCGCTGGCCGTTCGTCGCGCACGCCCAGGGCACCAGCACATAGCGAATCTGCAGGTGCGCGAAGAACGCCGCCGGTGCGAGGAAAAGACCGACCCATTGCGCGCGCGGTGCCGGCCCGGCGTCGTGCTCGAGCGTCACAGCCATCTCGGCAGCCAGAAGCAGAGTACGTAGAGCGGGAGCCACGACAACACCATGAAGTACCAGTAGAACACCATGTCCGTGACGTCGGACAGATGCTTTTCCTCTACGGGCGCGATCCAGAAGATCAGCATCATGCCAGCGATCTCGACGAGCTCCACGGCGAGCAGGGTCGCGTGCGCACCGAGCACGAGCCACTGCACCGAGCCGTACGCATTCGCGTCCCACTTCACGTTGAGCGACACGAGCAGCTCCCACGCGCGGAGCCCGACGATCGCTATGCCGAAGGCGGTGGCGATCGTGAGCCCGATGCGGACCGCGCCGAGGTCGTATCGGCGTGCCGCGCGCGACGTCCATGCGGCCGGCACGAGGCTCACCAGCATGACGACGACCTGCACCGTGGGCGCGACGACGGATGGAAGGGGCGTGTTCTGCGGCGGCCAGGTCGGGAAGTTCTGGGTGAGGTAGAGGTACGCGGCCGCGCACAGCGCGAGGGTGAACCCCTCGATGAGCACGAATCCCAGCGTCCCCCACCACATGATGTCGCGCGAGCCGAACACCACGTCCGGCAACCCGCGCAGATCCATCACACCGCGCAGCCGCTGCGTCACGCGCTCCTCCGCGTGTCGGGAACCTTGCCGGGCGCGAGCTCGTCTTCGGGATGCGTGCCGCGCGGCCACCCCCATCCCGCGAACGCCACCGCCGAGAGCGCGAAGCCGACGACGTACGCCCACGGCGTGAAGATCGCGCCGATGAAGGTCACGCCCACGGCGATCGCCATCGCGAGCGGCCAGTGCGACTCGCCCGGATGCTCGTGCCGGTTGTCCGGCTCCGCGTCGAGCGCCGTGGTGATCAGTACCTCGCGCCGGTCGGTGGCGAGCCCGGTGGCGACCGGCAGCTCGTCACCCGATTCCCACAGTGGCGCGCGCCCTTCCACCACGGGAACCGGATGGAAGTTCCACGCCGGGGGCGGCGAGGTCGTGGCCCACTCCAGTCCCGGTGCGCGCCACGGGTTCGGACCGGCGACGACGCCACTGGTCCAGCTCCGGACGACGTTGACGACGAACACGATCACGCTCGCGGCGATTACCCACGAGCCGACCGTCGCGAGGAGATTCAACCGCCCCCACCCCATCTCGGGGAGATAGGTGTACACGCGCCGTGGCATCCCGTCGAAGCCGAGCAGGTGCATCGGGAAGAAGGTGACGTTCACGCCGACGAAGAACAGCCAAAAGTGCCACTTGCCGAGCCTCTCGCTCATCAGGCGGCCGGTGATCTTCGGGAACCAGTAGTAGCAGGCGCCGAACAGCGGGAACACGACCCCGCCGAGAATGACGTAGTGGAAGTGCGCGACGATGAAGTACGTGTCGTGCACCTGGAGATCGAACGGCACCGAGGCGATCATCACACCCGTCATGCCGCCAATCGTGAACACGACGATGAAGCCGAGCGCGAACAGCATCGCCGCGGTGTAGCGCGGCCGGCCCGACCAGATGGTGGCAATCCAGCAGAAGATCTGCGCGCCGGTGGGAACGGCGATCAGCACGCTCGCCGCGGTGAACAGCGTGCGACCGAGCTGGGGGATCGGCGTGGCGAACATGTGGTGCACCCACAGCCCGAACGCCACGAAGCCGGTGACGATCAACGACATGACCATCACCGGATAGCCGAAGATCTTCCTACCGGTGAACGTCTCGATGATCGACGAGACGAAGCCAAGCCCCGGGATGAACATGATGTAGACCTCGGGGTGGCCGAAGAACCAGAACAGGTGCTGCCAGAGCAGCGGGTCGCCCCCTTCTGCGCGATTGAAGAAGTGCGTCGCGACGAGCCGGTCCATCGCCAGCATCATCGTGCTCGCCATCGCCACCGAGGGCATGGCGAACACGATCATGAACGACACGACGAGAATGGACCACACGTAGAGCGGGATGCGATTGAGCGACATCCCGGGCGCGCGCATCTTGAGGATCGTGACGATCATCTCGACCGCGGCGACGAGTGCGGCGATCTCGGTGAACGTCACCACCTGCGCCCACACGTCCACGCGCTTGCCCGGCGCGTACTCCGGTCCCGAGAGGGGGACGTAGGCGAACCATCCGGTGTCGGGTCCCGTGTTCGTGTACAGCCCCACGAACAGGAACAGCCCGCCGATCAGAAACGTGTAGTAGCCGAAGCTGTTGAGGCGCGGGTAGGCGACTTCGCGCGTTCCCACCATGAGCGGGATCAGGTAGGTCGCGAACGCCGTCATCACTGGCACGGCGAACAGGAACATCATCGCCGATCCGTGCACGGTGAAGAGCTGGTTGTAGCGATCGGGGCCCACGATGTGGCTCTCGGGCCGCGCGAGCTGCAGCCGCATGATGGCCGCGTTGACTCCGGCGAGCGCGAACCAGGCGAAGCAGGTCGCGATGTACCGCTTGCCGATCGACTTGTGATCGACCGAGGTGATCCAGCCCCACACGCCGCCGTGGCTCGCGTAGGTGCGCGTGAGCTCCGCCGTCTCCGCCTCGTACTGATCGGTGCTCGGCGCCAGGGGTGCGGGTGCGACCGTCAGCGGCGTGCTCACTTCAGGCTCTGGAGATAGGTCAACAGCGCGTCGAGGTCCGAAGGCGGGAGCTGGTTGGACGGCATGTGCGCGCCCGGCTTCACCTGCTGCGGATCGACGATCCATCCGGCCAGCGCGCCGCGCGTGTTCGGCAGCGTGCCGGCAGCGAGCGTGCGCCGGCTGGCGACGTGCGTGAGGTCGGGTCCGTTGCGCGACGCTGCCGACGTGCCGGTGATCGCGTGACACATCGCGCATTGGCCGGCGAGGAACACCTCGCGTCCGCGAACGGCCACCGAGTCGCTCGCCGTCGTCGCAGGTGCGCGCTGAGCCGCGACCCACTGCGCGTACTTCTCCGGCGGTTCGGCGATCACGTGCAGCGCCATCTTCGCGTGCTGCACGCCGCAGAACTCGGCGCACTGCGCGCGGTAGTCTCCCGCGGTGTCGGCCTGGAACCACATCGACTGCGTGTAGCCCGGGATGAGATCCTTCTTCCCGGCGAGATTCGGTGCCCAGAAGCTGTGGATCACGTCGCGTGCGTTCAGCACGAACAGCACGGGCTCCCCGACGGGCACGTGGATCTCGTTCGCGGTGGTGAAGCGACCCTGCGGCGACGTGTCGGCGTAGGTGACGTCCCACCACCACTGCTTCCCGGTCAGCTCGATCGTGATCGGATGTGCGCGCGGTACCGGATCGAGCGTCCGGCCGACGGAGAGGTCGGTGACGAGGAAGACGAGCAGGACGACGACGGTCGCGCCGACGGCGAGCGTGACACCGCGCGTCATGCGCCTCTCGTCGTCCATGGGCAGCTCTTCGCCCCGCTGCTCGCGGCGGCGCGCGTGCGCGGCAGCCCACCACAGGGCGCCCATGGTGACGAGATACACGAGCGACGCCGTGATGAGTGCGAACCACCACAGTGACTCCACGCGGTCCGCGAGGGGTCCCGACGACTCCAGCACCGACTGGTTCGGAGCGCCGCGCACGCTCGGCAGCTGCAGCAGCATCACGGCATCTCCCCTGCCGGCGGACGGAACGCCTGCTTGGGCGACGTCTCCATCGGGAGCGCCTGCGAGCCCGGGTAGTACATCATGTGCTCGGTGCGCGCAGACCGCGTCGACGCGGGGTTGAGCCCGCTCAGCGAGCGGACGTAGGCGACGATCTGCCACACCTGCTGCGCCGGCACCTTGCCGGCGAACGATGGCATTCCATTCGGCCGCCCCTGTACGATGGTCGTGTAGATCTGCTCGGACCCCGCGCCGTAGATCCACTCGTCGTCCATCAGCGGCGGCCCCATGCCGCCACCGCCGTTCGCGTGGCATCCGGAGCAGTTGTACCAGTTGAACAGCCGCTGCCCCTCGGACACGGCATACGCGTTCCCCTCGTACACGTTGCGTACGTGCGTCGTGTCCTGGAGCGCGCCCGGCTGCAGTGCGCTCACGCGCACCGTGCCGCCCGGCGTCGCACTGGGCGGCGACTCACGGAACCGCCGCGTCTCCCGCTTGCACGACGTGAGCGTCGCCATGGCCACCACGAGGAGCATCATCCCAAACGCGCGGTGCAGATCCCTCGACGTCGCGCTGCGCGCTCCGCTCGGGATGACGACCGTCTCTGTCATCCCGAGCGAGCGAAGCGAGTCGAGGGATCTGCACTTGGCATAGCTGCGTCGCATCGTCGGCGCTCTCATGGCAGCGAGAAGACGTAGAGCGTGCCGCCCTTCTGTGTATCGCCCGGCAGATCCTTCATCGCCGCGGCGAATCCGAGGGCCGCCGTCGAGTCGCGCGGATCGAGGTCGCCGGCGACGATGGCGCCCGCCCAGCCGCCCACACCCGCGATCACCGCGACGTATTGCCTGCCGTCCGGTCCGCGGTACGTGATCGGCTGGCCGATGATCCCCGAGCCGGTGCGATACTGCCAGAGCGGTTTCCCCGTGCGCGCGTCGACCGCCTTGAACCACCCTTCCATCGTGCCGTAGAACACCACATCACCTGCCGTCGCGACCGTGCCGCTCCACACCGGATACTTCTCGGTGAGCTTCCACACCGCGCGGCCGGCGACGGGATCCCACGCCGTGAGCTCGCCGCGATGGCCGCCGGGTCCCGCGTACATGCGCACGTTCATCCCCACGTACGGCGTGCCCGCGATGTAGTTCGCCTCGAGCCCCTCCTCGTCCTCGCAGAGATTCTGGTGGGGGATGTAGACGAGCCCCGTGCGCGGCGAGAACGACGACGGCTGCCAGTCCTTTCCGCCCGGCGACGCGGGACAGATCTCGCGTACCACCTTGCCGATCTCGGGCTCCTTCTCGGACACGTACTCGAGCAGGCCGTTGGCGAGGTTCACGCGCCTGGTCGTCGTGATGTGCACGAAGGGCTCGGCGTACAACACCTCGCCCGTGGTGCGGTCCATCAGATATACGTAGCCGTTGCGCTCGGGACGCAGCAACGCCTTCCGCGTCTGACCCTTCCACGGCACGTCGAGGATCAGCGACTCGTTGACGCCGTCGTAGTCGTGCACGTCGTGCGGCGTCTGCTGGTACGCCCACAGCGCCTCGCCCGTGTCCGGATCGCGCGCGAACACCGACGCCGTCCACTTGTTGTCGCCCGGCCGCTGGTCAGGGTTCCACGGTCCGGGATTGCCCGTGCCGTGGTAGACGAGGTTCAGTTGGGGATCGTACGAGAGCCAACCCCATACGTTGCCGCCGCCGATCTTCCACTGCTCGCCGGGCCAGCTGTTCACACCGAGGTCCTTGCCGCGGTCTTTCGGATAGAACGCCTTGAATCGCGCGCCGATCTTCACGTCGCTGTCGGGCCCCGTGCTGTACGCGGTCCAGAGCAGCCGGCCGCTCGCGAGATCGAGCGCCTTGAGCCAACCCCGCACGCCCATCTCACCACCCGAATTGCCGACGAGCACCTTTCCCTTCACGACGAGCGGCGCCATCGTCATCGACTCGCCGATGTTGATGTCGCCGACCTTCGTCTTCCACAGCTCCTTGCCCGTCGCCGCGTCCACGGCGACGACGTGGTTGTCGAGCGTGTTGAACACGATCTTGCCGTCGGCGAACGACGGGCCGCGATTCACGACGTCGCAGCACGCCACGCCCTGTGCGGCAGCTTCCGGCTTGGGCTCGTACTGCCACTTCTTGGGCGCGCCCTCTTTCGTCAGATCGAGCGCGTACAGGATGTTCGGGAATGGCGTGAGCACGTACATCGTGTTGTTCACCACGATGGGTGGCTCCTCGTGGCCGCGCAGCACGCTCGTGGAGAACGTCCACACCGGGCGCAGCGACTTCACGTTGTCGGCGGTGATCTCGGCGAGCTGGCTGTAGCGCGCGGCGCTGTAGCTCTTCGCCGGCATGCTCCACTGCCCGTCTTCCGGATCGAGTGCGACGGTGGCGCGCGGCCCTGCCATCGCCGGCGCCGCGGGGACGGCGGGGTCGTGTGCGCGCTCGGGATTCTGATCGCGCGTGCACGCCTGCATGAGCAGAAGGACGACGCCGAGCGTGACCGCTGCACGCACTCGCTCCACGGAAGCGAGCGCCGATTCGCGGCGGCGGCTCACATCCGGCCTGCATCGCGTCATGACTCTGCCTCGTGGGAAGGTGTCGGTGACGACGGAGCGATGCGCGAAAACCGTACCTTCACGGCGAATGCGTCGACGCTCCGTCTCACAAAGCATTGATGTGCACATCGTTCCGCGCGCTGCGTATATCGGCGTACGCAAGACCATGCGGCGAGCGAGGTTCGACGGACCGGCCGCTACCGCCGCGGCGGCATTTTGTTTGCCTCCCTTGACCGCGGTGCCA
>DATEOG010000349.1:0-7397 GCA_035274345.1 Gemmatimonadaceae bacterium | reverse complement strand
CTCGACTGCGCTCGGGATGACACAGCGCTGTCATCCCGAGCGAGCGCAGCGAGTCGAGGGATCTGCACTTGGCTGTCATCCCGAGCGAGCGCAGCGAGTCGAGGGATCTGCACCGCTCCGCGCCTTCCGCGCTCCTCCGCGCCTCCGCGTGAAATCGCGGCGCGACGACGCCTGCGCGGGTGCGCGGGTAAACTCCTCCATGCCCGCGTATCCCGCATCCCCGACCCCGCATCCATGATCTCTGCCCTCGAATCGCTCCAACGCCTTCGCGACGGCAACGCCCGATTCGCGTCCAACGTCCGCGGCATCGAGTCGTTCCTCAGCCAGGAGCGCCGCGCCGAGCTCGCGAAGCAGCAGGAGCCGCACGCCATCATCCTCGGCTGCTCCGACTCGCGCGTCCCCGCCGAGATCATCTTCGATCAAGGCCTCGGCGACCTGTTCGTCATTCGCGTCGCGGGGAACATCGTCGCACCGTCGCAGGTGGGGAGCGTCGAGTATGCCGCCGAGCGGTTCGGCACTCGGCTCGTCGTCGTGCTCGGACACTCGCAGTGCGGTGCCATCCTCGCCACGCTCGAGCAGCTCCAGCGGCCGGTCGAGAGCCAGTCGCCCAACCTTCACTCGATCGTCGATCGCGTGCGCCCGTCGGTGGCGGCGCTGCTCGACACGCCGTTGAAGAACGACCTCGACGCGCTGGTGGGCCACGCCGTTCGCGCCAACATCCGCACGTCGGTCGATCACCTGCGCCACGGCTCCGCCCTGCTCGAGCACCTCATCGCGCACGACGGACTGCTCGTCGTCGGTGCGGAGTACTCGCTGGAGACGGGACGCGTCGATTTCTTTGACGGAGTGGCGGAAGGACGGTAGTGAGTGGTGGGTGATGAGTTCTGGGTGACGGCGTTCGCAGTCACTCACAACTCACGACCCACCACTCACGACGTCGCTTAGCCCTGAGGCCTCTGACTCCCAGGTAGTGGGTCGGAGTTCAGCATCCACTGCACACCGAACTTGTCGACCAGCATCCCGAAGCGCGTTCCCCAGAACGTGTTCTGCGGCGGTTGCGTCGACTTGCCGCCGGCCCCGAGCTTCGCGTAGAGCGCGTCCACCTCCGAGGCCGGCCCGCACTGGAGACTGAGCCACACGTCGTCGCCGTCCTTCACCGGCTGCCCCTTCCCCGAGTCGGACGCCATGATCACCGTCGATCCGCTCTCCAGCCGCGCGTGGATGACTTTATTCTTGTCCTCGGCCGCGGACGACGGATCGGCCTGACCGTACGTGCTGATCTGGAGATCTCCCCCGAGCACCTCCCGGTAGAACGTCATCGCCGCGTTGCAGTCGCCGTCGAACATGAGGTATGGGGTGATCTCTCTCGGCATGATTCGCTTCTCCGTGAAAGGGGTACTGCGGACGATGAACGATGACCTGCGGCCGACGGCCGCCTCAGTGACGGGCCTGCGGCCGACGGCCGCCTCGGTTACCCGATAGCAACGTGCGTCCGCGCGGCAACACGCAGGAGGACTACCTCCTTCGAATCATCCGGCAGGCCGCCGAGCTGTTGCGCCAGTTGCGGCGCCGGCTGCTCGGAGGCGAGGCGAGCGCCGAGTCGATCCGGCAGGACGCCGCCGTGGCGATCGATTTCCTGCTCGGCTCACAGGGGCCCGTGCTCGGCATGCTGGATGCCATCTCGGCCGCGCGGCTCGTGGGACATCCCGCGATCGTCGAGCTCTGGTGTGCCCTGCTCGACGTCGAGGCCGAGGCCGCCGAGGCGAGCGGCGATCCCACGTTCGCGCTCCGATGCCGCGCACGTGCCCTTGCTCTTCGCAATGCGGCGCGAATGCTCTGGGGCGAGACGAACCCGCTCGCCGAAGGGGAGCCATCGAGCGAGTGAAGGCCATCCTCGCCACGGCCGTGCTCGTCTACGTCGCCTTCGCGGCGTTCGCCTGGCTCATGTCGGACCGCATGATCTTCCAGCCCCCGAGCTCGTCGTACCGCGCGGGACAGCTTCCCATCGTCATGGTGCCGACTGCCCGTGGATCGATCGCGACGCTCTACCTCCCGAACCCGCGCGCCACGATCACGGTGCTCTATGCGCACGGCAACGCCGAGGACCTCGGCCACATCGCGCCCTTCCTCGAGGAGTTGCGCCATGCGGGGTTCGCGGTGCTCGCCTTCGACTATCGCGGCTACGGCTCGAGCACTGGCGGGCCGGCGTCCGCGGCTGGCGCGACGCGCGACATGGAGACCATGTATCGCCACGCCGTGAATACGCTGAAGATCCCGCCATCACGGCTGATCCTGTACGGACGCTCGGTCGGGAGCGGACCGGCGACGGATCTCGCCGCGCGCGTGCCGATCGGTGGGCTGGTGCTGGAGAGCGCGTTCGTGAGCGCGTTCCGCGTGCTCACCAGAGTGAGCCTCCTCCCCTTCGACCGCTTCCACAACCTGGGTCACATCCGGCGCGTGCGCGCTCCGGTTCTCGTCATCCACGGCACGGACGACGAGGTGATTCCCGCGTCGCACGGGCGGCGGCTGTACGAGGCGGCGAGCCAGCCGAAGCAGGCGCTCTGGATCGACGGCGCGCACCACAACGACGTCCCTCTCGTCGGGGGCGCGCGATACTGGTCGGCGCTCGCCACCTTCGGACGCCAGGTGGCAGCCCGTGCGGCCGCCGACACCCTGAAGGAGGCGCGTCCGTAGGGGCAGACAACCCCCTGCCGAGCGATGCCCATGCTGGCGACGAGATCGATCTCCCGCGAGACGGCGAAAGTCCGCGCCCCCGCGGTGAAGAGCTGCCCCTGGTGCTGCGACGAGATCCCGCACGAAGCCAAGAAGTGTCGATCGTGCGGCGAATGGGTGGTGGGCACGTCGCACGGCATCGCGGCGATGATGCTTCGTCTGTTGAGCGTGGCGTGGATCGCCGTGTCGTTCGCGATCGCCGCCGGCCTCCTGGCCGCGGGCAAGGCGGTCCGCAGCTGGGTGTGGATGCACTCGGTCAATCAGCAGATCACGCCGCGCGTCGTCGACTTCCTGATGTACGTCCTGATCGCGATCGTGCTGCTCAAAGGAATGGCGGTCGCGGTGGGATTCGGGATCATGGCCAGGCTCGCGCCGCGCCGGCCAAGGTGGTGGACGTAGAAGGCTGTCATCCCGAGCGAGCGCAGCGAGTCGAGGGGTCTGCACTTCGTAGCGCGGTCGAAGTGATGAGCATGACCAAGTGCAGATCCCTCGACTACGCTCGGGATGACAGCTGCAGATCCCTCGACTTCCCTCGGGATGACGGGCATTCCGTCGTTCGGTCTGCCAACGGAACCCAACAGCGGCTCGTATCGACGACATGATCCGTTCGTCGATGCTTGTCCTGGCGATCACGCTGCTCGCCTGTGCCTCTCCGCCGCACACCGCCTCTAGTCCATCGGGAGGATCGGGCAGACAGATGGAGCGCCTGAATCGCGGCCTCGTCGCCGTACATCAGGGCGGCGGCCGCGTGTTCGTGAGCTGGCGCCTGCTCGGCACCGATCCGGACGGCGTCGCCTTCAACCTGTATCGCATCGTCGGGAACGCCGCACCGGTGCGCGTGAACGCCGCGCCGCTCACCGAGGCGACCAGCACCACCGATTCGATCTACGTGACCGCGCCCGTCGCTTACCTGGTTCGCGCGATCGTGAACGGCGCCGAGCTCGCACCGAGCGAGCGTTACGTGCTGCGCCGCGAGACGCCGTATCTCTCGCTCCGGCTTCGCACTCCGGAGGGATACACGCCCAACGACGGCGCCGTCGGTGATCTCGACGGCGACGGCGCGTACGAGCTCGTCGTCCATCAGGTCGGGCGCGGGCGCGACAACTCGCAGCGCGGCGTGACGACGAATCCCATCCTCGAGGCCTACCGGCTCGACGGCACCTTCCTCTGGCGCATCGACCTCGGGAAGAACGTCCGCGAGGGCGCGCACTACACACAGTTCATCGTCTACGATCTCGATGGCGACGGACGCGCCGAGGTTGCGTGCAAGACCGCCGACGGCACCGTCGATGGAACGGGGAAAATCATCGGTGACGCGAGCGCCGACCATCGCAACGCCGACGGCTTCATCGTGAAGGGGCCGGAGTTCCTCACGGTGTTCGATGGGCGCACCGGCGCCGCGCTCGCGACGACGGGGTTCATCCCACGGCGTCACCCTGAGACCGACGCGCCGACGCCCGAGCAGCAGCGGGCGGTGTGGGGCGACGCGAACTACAACCGCATGGACCGCTTCCTCGCCGGCGTCGCGTATCTCGACGGCGTCCATCCGTCGCTGATCATGACGCGCGGCTATTACACGCGTGCCGTGCTCACCGCCTGGGATTGGCGCGGCGGCAAGCTCTCGCGCCGGTGGACGTTCGACAGCGACTCGGCCCCCGACGCCAACCGCGCGTATCGCGGTCAGGGCAACCACCAGCTCTCCGTGGCCGACGTCGACGGCGACGGCCGCGACGAGATCATCTACGGCGCCGCGACGATCGACGACGACGGACGCGGGCTCTACTCCACGGGACTCGGCCATGGCGACGCGCTGCACGTGAGCGACCTCGATCCCGATCGACCGGGGCTCGAGGTGTTCGACATCCAGGAGCGGTTCGACGACTCGGGCGCCAACTTCCGCGACGCGCGCACCGGCGAAGTGCTGTGGAAGAAGGCTTCGATCCGCGCCGGCGCCGACGGCGAAGGCCCTGGCCGCGGCAATTCGTTCGACGTCGACCCGCGCACGCGCGGCGCCGAGAGCTGGGTCGCGGGCGCGGGACTGCGTGGCATCTGGAGCGCGAAGGGCGCGCTCATCTCCGAGAAGCAGCCCACCGCGGTCAACTTCGGCATCTGGTGGGACGGCGATCTCCTGCGCGAGCTGCTCGACAGGAATCTCGTCTACAAGTGGAACTGGACCGCCGAGCGCATGGACACCCTGTTCGTCGCTACGGACGCCGCGTCGAACAACGGCACCAAGTCCACTCCGGTGCTCAGCGGCGACATCCTCGGTGACTGGCGCGAGGAGATCATCCTCCGCGTCGCGGACGACCCGCGCGAGCTCCGCCTCTATACCTCGACGAGTCCGACACCGTACCGGTTCACGACGTTGATGCACGATCCCGTCTACCGGCTCGGCATGGCGTGGCAGAACGTCGCCTACAACCAGCCTCCGCACGTGTCGTACTACCTCGGCGACGGCATGGCGAAGCCAGCCAGGTCACGCATCTTCGTTCCGCCAGCCCGATAGGCCGATCCGAGAGGTTCATGCGGACGCGGTCGAGCAGATCACTCCGCGAAGAGCGCGCACGGAGAAGATCGAGCAGGCCACTTCGCGCCGGAGGTTCACGCGGAGGCGCGGAGTAGTGCGCCCTGGCCGGCTTCTACCGCCGCGGCCCGCGGAGGCGCGGAGCAATGATCTCTCCGCCGGACCTCAAAAGATCTTGAAGTCGTGGATGGAGAGGACCCGTGCGCCAGTGCACGGAGCTCGACCCCGAGAGCATCCTCCGCGCCTCCGCACACCTCCGCGCCTCCGCGTGAAACACGTTGCGAGAGGAGCGCGAATGCCTTGCGAGAGGAGCCCGACTTGACGACGATGAGCGAGTGGCGAGCCAGAGTGACCGAGCGCTAGCTTCGTCTCCTCCCTCTCGCCCGCGAGGCCGATCATGATCCGCAAGCTGAAATCCGGCGAGTACCGCCTCTACTCACGCAAGCTCGATCCGAAGACCGGCAAACGCCGAAACCTCGGCACATTCAAGACACGAGCCGCGGCCGAGAAGCACGAGAAGGCGGTGCAGTTCTTCAAGCGGAGGGGATAGTGGACGTGGTCGAGGCGTTCCGTCGGATGTGGGACCACGCCGCGTGGTCCGATGAGCTTCTTCTTTCGGAGCTCGAGGCGATGCAGCCGCCTCCCGCGGTCGCCTGGCGCGAGTACGCGCACGTACTCGGCGCCGAATCCGTGTGGCTCGATCGACTGCTGCAGCGCCCGCAGCGATACGCCGTCTGGCCCGAGCTCTCGGCCGTCGCGGCGAGGTCGCTCGCCGCGTCACTGCGCGCCGAGTATGCCGCGTACGTCGCGGGACTCTCGGCCGATGCGCTCGACTCACGCGTCGCGTACGTGAACAGCGCCGGGCAGTCGTTCGAGACCCCGGTGAGCGACATCCTCCTCCAGGTGGCGCTGCACGGACAGTATCACCGAGGGAAGATCAATCTGCTCCTGCGCCAGGCGCATCTTCCGCCGACACCGACCGATTACATCGCGTTCGCGCGCGGCGTGCCTGCAGCCGTCACCAGAGTCTCCGGCCGATGACGCAACCGTCGATCGTACAGAATGTCGATCTCGCCTCGCTGCCGCAGCGACTCGCCGCGCAGTTTCTCGACGGGCTTGTCGTAGCGATACCGGTGTGCGTGCTGCTCTTCTCCGCCATGGCGCTCTACGGATTCAGCCTCTGGCCCGCCGGTGTGCTGGCCGCTGCAGCCATCTTCTACGCGCTGACCTACATCTTGTTCTGCGACGGTCTCGCAGGAGGTCAGAGCCTCGGCAAGCGATGGGTCGGCATCCGCGTCATCTCGTCCGAAACCGGTGCGCCGTGCACGTTCCGGCAATCATTCGTGCGCAACATCCTGCTGTCGTTCCTCGGTCCGATCGATTGGTTCTTCATCTTCGGCGACTTGCGCCAGAGGCTGGGGGACAAGGCAGCGGGGACGATTGTGATCGTTGACTGACGGGGGTAACGCCGTCACCCCAGTACACCTGATGCACAGCGCACGAGGCTAGAGCCCCGGTACCAGCGGATTTCCAGCAGTACCGGTACTCGAGTACCCTGTACCGCTACCTCGTTCGCCGTAACAGGCGCGCTGTCCGCGCGAACTAGAGGGTCAGCCGCGCCGAATCAGCCGAACAAGGTAGAGGTACAGAGTACGGCGGTACTGGTACTGCCGGGAATCCCCGTGTACTGGCGCCAATCCCTCGGCGCGCCCTGCATCAGGTCTTTAGAACCCCGGACCCCCGGCCTTCAGTCCCCCCGCCGCGCGCTCAGCACCCCTGCGAGCCCGACGATTGCCGCCGCGCCGAGCAGCGTCTTCACCGGGTTCAGCGCCGCCGCCGTGTACAGGCTCCGCTTCATCACGCGCCCCGGATAGTTGCCGCGCACGCGGCCGTCGCCGGGACGCGGCGAGTACAGCGTGTCGTCGTCGCGCGGCGCTTCGTCCGTCATCTGCCCGTCGAACGCCGTCCGTTCCTTGAACCGGTCGCCGAGTGACGGCGCGACTTTCTCCATCGTGGTGAACATCTTCGCTGCGCCGCCTACGCGCAGGTTCCGGTGCGGCGACTCGGCGCAGGCGAGGATCGCGTCCGCCACGATCTCCGGCGCATACACCGGCGGCGCGTGCTTCGGCTCCACGCCGAG
>DATEOG010000348.1:0-19325 GCA_035274345.1 Gemmatimonadaceae bacterium | reverse complement strand
TCGCTCTCCTTCACCCGCAGTTCCTCGGCCCCGGTGACGCGCGTCTCGCCCTGCGCGTACGCGGCGAGACAGGCGACGAGCGGCAGCTCGTCGATCAACGTGGGAATGGCTTCTCGCACGATCGAGATCCCGCGCAGCGTCGCGCCTCCCTTCACCATCACGTCGGCAACCCACTCGCCGGCCAGTCGCTCGCGGTCCAGGAGCTCGATGTCGGCGCCCATCTCCTTGAGCGCGGCGAGGAAGCCCGTCCGCGTCTCGTTCACGCAGACGCGACGAAGCAGCAGCTCGCCGTCAGGGGCGAGCGCCGCGAGCGCCGCGAAGAACGCCGCAGACGACGGATCGCCAGGCACCGTGACGTCGAGCGGCGTGAGCCGCGGCGCGGGATGCAGTAGCACCGACTCGTCGTTCACCCAGACGTCGACGCCCTGCGAGGCGAGCATCCGTTCCGTGTGATCGCGCGACCGCGGCGACTCGATGACCTTCGCCTCGACGCCGCCGCAGAGCGCGGCGAACATGATGCAGCTCTTCACCTGGGCGCTGCCGGTCTCGTTGACCCACTCGATGTCGCGCATCGGAGCACCGCGCACTGTCATCGGCAGTCCGCCGTGCGCCGGCAGCTCGACCGTCGCACCCATGGCGGAGAGCGGCTTGGCGATGCGCCGCATCGGCCGGCCGCTGAGGCTCGCGTCGCCCACGAATCGTCCAGTCACGCCCGATCCGGCGACGACGCCGGCGAGCAGGCGCGTGCTCGTCCCGCTGTTGCCGCAGTCGAGGTCCGTCGCCGGATCGCGCAGGCCTCGGAGGCCGACGCCGGTGATGGTGACGTCGTCACCGAGCGTGGGAACGGCGACGCCGAGCGCGCGCAGCACACCTGCCGTGGAGTGCACGTCGGCGCTCTGGAGGATCGAACGCACGCGGGACGTGCCTTCGGCGAGCGCGCTGCAGATGAGCGACCGGTGCGAGATCGATTTGTCGCCGGGCACGGTGAGCTCACCGGCGACGCGGAGGCGTGTCGCCGTCATCGCAGCCACCCCTCGAGCGCGGTGGCCAGGTCGGTCCGCTCGTCGCGGTACTTCACGATGACCGGCGTCTGCAGCGAGATCCCCTGATCGGCGCCCCATCCGCTCGCGACGCGACGCGCGCCAGGCACCACGACCGCGCCGGACGGAATCTCGAGCGGGCGATCCGGGCCGGCCTTGATGACCCGCTCGTTCACGAGATCGAACACCGGCGTACCGCGTGTGAGGACGACGCCCGCGGCCAGCACGGCGCGCGACCGAACGATCGTGCCCTCGTAGACGCCGCAATTGCCGCCCACCAGCACGTCGTCCTCGATCACGACCGGGGAAGCATTGATCGGCTCGAGCACGCCCCCGATCTGCGCGGCAGCGCTCAGGTGCACGCGTTCGCCGATCTGCGCGCACGAGCCGACGAGCGCGTGCGAGTCGACCATGGTGCCCGATCCAATCCACGCGCCGACGTTCACATACATCGGAGGCATGCAGACCACGCCCGACGCGAGGTGGGCACCTCGACGCACGGACGATCCGCCGGGAACCAGACGCACGCCGCGCTCGACGCTGAATGACTGCACGGGATAGGTGTGCTTGTCGAAGAACGGAAGCTGCCCCGGACCGGCCGACCCCACCGACATGTCCACCAGTCGGCCCAGCCGAAAGCCGAGCAGGATGCCACGCTTCACCCAGGGGACGGCGTTCCACGTTCCGTCGCCGGCACGCTCCGCCGCGCGGACGTCACCACGCTCGAGCGCCGCCAGCAGTGACTCGACGACCTCGTCCGCCTCGGACGGAAGCGCGGCACCTGCCGGCGTGTCGGCCAGCGCGACCACGCGAGCGGCGAGCTGCGCATCGGTCGATCGGGAGGCGACGGTGCTCACAGCGCACCCGCGTGCTGCAACGCCGCACGCACGACGCCGTCGTGCCGCGGATCCATCGGAACGAGCGGCGAGCGGAGCACGTTGGTGAAACGACCGAGCATGGAGAGAGCGGCTTTGATCGGCATGGGATTAGACTCGACGCTCGCGGAGCGCATGAGCGGGAGCGCGCGCTGATGCAGCGCGCGAGCGCGTGCCGCGTCGCCGGCGAGCGCCGCGTGCACGAGCTCGGACATGAGTCGGGGCGCGGCGTTCGACGCCACGGAGATGAGACCATCCCCACCGAGCGCAGTGATGGCGAGTGTCATCTCGTCGTCGCCGGACAGCACGGCAAACCCGCTCGGTCGGCCGACGATGATGTCAGTGATCTGTGGGAGCAGCCCTGACGCTTCCTTGGTGCCGACGATTCCGGGATGCGACGCCAGATCGATCGCCGTCGACGCGTCGATGTTGCATCCCGTGCGGCTCGGCACGTTGTACAGGATCACCGGGAGATCGACGGCGTCGGCGATGCTTCGAAAGTGCAGCGCCATGCCGCGCTGCGGCGGTCTGCTGTACATCGGCGCGACGTGCAGCAGGTGCGTCGCGCCCGCGTCCTTCAGCTCGCGCGAGAGCGCGATCGCCTTCTGGGTGTCGTTCGAGCCGGCGCCCGCGACGACCGGAACGCGACCACGCGCCTGCTCGACGACGATCTCGACGACACGCCGGTGCTCGGCAAGCGACATCGTCGCGGCTTCGCCGGTGGACCCGCACGGGACGAGGAAATCGATTCCCTCGTCGATCTGCCAGTCGACGAACCGACGGAGCGAGGGCTCGTCGATCTCTCCAGACGCGGTGAACGGCGTGGCGAGCGCGGTGCCGCAGCCGGTGGGGGACGGAGTACTCATGCGCTGGGGCTCCCCGCGTCGGAGAGCACGTCCTGCAGCGTGAACCGCCCTTTGCGTCCCACCAGCCAGCGTGCGGCCATGAGTGCCCCTTCGGCGAAGACTCGGCGGTCGCGCGCCTCGTGCACGAGACGCACCTGTTCGAACTGTGAATCAAAGATCAGCTCGTGTGTTCCCGGGACGTGTCCCACGCGAACGCTGGTGATCGGCACGTCGCGTCCGAACGCCGCCGACGCGGTTCGAGCGAGCGCTCCCGCCGTACCGGACGGTGCATCGAGCTTGGCGGCATGATGGGTCTCGACGATGCGCGCGTCCGCGAGCTTCCCAAGGCGACCGAACAGTCGCGCTGCCTCGGCGACGATCTTGTCGAAGACCGCAACGCCGACGGAGAAGTTCGGCGCGGTAAGGATCGCTCCACCAGCGCGCTCCACGTCTCCCGCCACCGCGTCGAGCTGGTCGTACCATCCCGTCGTGCCGACCACCACCGGACAGCCGGCGCGCCCGCAGGCTCGCGCATTCTCCGCCGCCGCGCCGGGTGTCGTGAAGTCGATGGCCACGGCCGCTCCCGCCAGCGCGTCGCGCGTCACTCCGGCGTAGCCGGGATGCGCGGGATCGAGCTCCGCGACGACGCGAAAGCCCCGCTCCGGGGCGAGCGCGGCGAGCGCGCGACCCATCTTCCCCATCCCGATCAGAGCCAGCGGGACGGCGCTCATAGGCAGGTCGCCGAGTCGCCGAAGAAGGCGGCGTGCAACCGCTGCATCGCCGGAGTCACCTGCTCGCCGTCGACGACGACGGTCAGGTTGATGCCGCTGGCGCTCAGGGAGAGCATGTGCACCTGGATGTCACCGATCGCGGTGAGCGCGCACGCCATCGCCTTTCCGCCGTCGGCGAGACCGGTCCCCACGACCGAGACGATGCCTCGGTTGCGCTCGACCGTCACGTCACCGTGCTCGCGCAGGTCGATCATGAGCGCATCGAGGCGCGATGCGTCGTCGATCGTCACGGAGACGCTGACCTCCGACGTCGCGACGACGTCGACCGACGTCTTGTGACGCTCGAACACGCCGAACAGGCGCCGCATGAACCCTTCGGTGAGGAGCATGCGCGCGCTGCGCACCTTCACGAGGCTCACGCCGCTCTTTCCGGCGATGGCGGTGACGGGACGGCGGGGCGCATCGAACGTGATCAGCGTTCCCGTTCCCTCGGGCCGGCGCGAGTTGAGGATCCACACCGGGATCCCCTTCGTGACCGCGGGCGCGATCGTGTTCGGGTGCAGCACCTTGGCGCCGAACGAAGCGAGCTCCGATGCCTCGTCGAACGCGATCCGCTCGATGAGCTGCGATCCCTTCACCACGCGAGGATCGCAGGTGAGCATGCCGTCGACGTCGGTCCAGATCTCGATCGCGTCCGCCTGGAGCGCCGCACCGACCAAGGACGCGCTGTAGTCCGACCCGCCCCGCCCGAGCGTCGTGGTCACGCCGTTGCTCTTCGCCGAGCCGATGTATCCACCCATGACGGGAATGCTTCCCTCCCGCAGGATCGGCATCAGCAGCCGCTGGGTCGCCTCGGCGATCGCATCGGGCTGCGGCTCGGCGCGCGTGAACCCGTCATCGGTGATGACGACGTGACGCGCGTCGACGTGGACGGCAGGCAGCCCGCGAAGCTTGAACGCGGCCACGACGAGCACCGACGAGATCTGCTCGCCGAGCGACGCGATCGCGTCGAGGGAGCGCGGTGTCAGATCTCCCAGCGTGTTGAGCGCGTCGGCGAGCATGGCCAGCTCGTCGAACATGGCGGACAGCTCGGCACAGATGTCGTCGGCGACCGCCTGATCGGCGGCGAGCAGCACCTGCGACTGCTCCAGGTGCCGCTCGCGGAGCGATTCGATCGCCGCGAGCGCTCCGATGAGCTGTCCACGCGCCGCCTGCTCGGCGATGGCGAGCAGCGCGTTCGTGGCACCGGCGAGGGCGCTGACGACGACGACCGGCTTGCGCTCGCGGCGCGCACCGATGATCGCGGCCGTGCGAGCGATCGCCTCGGCGTCTCCCACCGAGGTGCCACCGAACTTGCAGACGATCACGCGAGTCCTGCCTGGCCGGTCGAGACGAGCAGCTCAGCGTTGAGCACCGACGCGCCGGCCGCGCCGCGAATCGTGTTGTGTCCCATCGCCACGAGCTTCACGTCGAACAGCGGATCCTCGCGCACGCGGCCGACGGTGACCGTCATGCCACGTCCGAGCTCGACGTCGCGCCGCGGCTGGGGGCGATCGGGCGCGTCGGTGACGGAGAGGGGTCGCTCGGGCGCGCTCGGAAGGCCGCGCGCGCATTCGTCACCCTGCCAGTCGCGAAGCACCTCGAGTGCAGCGCCGGCGTCGACGTGCTTCTCGAAATCGACCGAGAGGCAGACCGTGTGGCCGTTCTCGACCGACACCCGGTTGGCGTGGGCGCTGATCGTGATGGGCGCATGCTCGATGTGCGTCTCCATCCGCCGACCGAGCATCTTCTGAATCTCGCTCTCGATCTTCCCTTCCTCGCCGCTGATGAACGGGATGACGTTGCCGAGGATGTCGAGGGAGGGCACTCCGGGGTAGCCGGCGCCAGAGACGGCCTGCATGGTGGCGACGAACAGGCGCCGCACGCCGAACGCCTCGTGGAGCGGCGCGAGCGCCATCACGGCCATGATCGACGCGCAGTTGGCGTTCGTGACGATGCCGCCCTTCCATCCGCGGTTGGAGCGCTGCACCTCGAGCAGGGAGAGGTGATCGGAGTTCACCTCGGGGATCACGAGCGGAACGTCCTGATCCATCCGGAAATTCTTGGCGTTGCTCAGCACGAGCCGGCCGGCGCGTGCGAACGCGGCTTCGATCTCACCCGCGACACCCGCGTCCAACGCAGAGAAAACGATCGGCGCGCTCACCTCGGCCGGATCGCACGGAAGCACGTTGACGTCGCGCACCTGCTCCGGGATCCCGCTGGCGCCGATCCAGCGCGTGGCGTCGGAATATCGTTTCCCCGCCGAGCGCTCCGACGCGGCAAGCTGCGACACGTCGAACCACGGGTGGCCGGCGAGCGATCGGATGAAGGACTGGCCGACGGCGCCGGTGGCGCCCAGGACGGCGACGGGGATGCGGGACTTCGGAGAGAAGGGAGTCATGAGGCGAGGAGGGTGCGTACGATCCGCTCGTACGAGTCGACAGCCTGTCGCAGCTCCTTCACCTCGATGAACTCCTCGCTGGTATGCGCGACGTGGATCGAGCCGGGACCGAAGAGCAGCGGCTTGCCCCAGCGGCTCAGCAGGGGGATGTCGGAGGTGTAGGCGACGGGCGCGACGTCGAAGCCGTCGATGGTGTGGAAGTGCTGCGCGGGGATGTGCGAGCCCCATTCGAGCTCGGCGCGGTCGCCGGCCCACTTGGTGAGCGCGGCGCGCAGCGGCGAAACGTCGCCGACGAGGCGGAACATGAGCTCCGCCTCGCACAGGTCGGGGACGATGTTGGCCTCCGTGCCGCCGTGGATTGTGCCGATGTTCACCGTCGTCGCGCCGAGGACCGGATCGGTCGGCAGCGGCAGCGTGTTGACGGTCGGCAGCAGGGCGAGCATCGGCTCGATGGCGGAGACACCCAGATGCGAGTACGCGGAGTGCGCCGCGCGGCCGCGCGTACGGACAACGACACGCTGCGAGCCCTTCGCGCCCGACGCGAGCGTGCTCTCGGTCGGCTCGCCATTGACGAGGAACTTGCTCGTCGCCTGGAGGTGGTTCGCGGCGCGAGCGCCATCCGATCCCTTCTCCTCGCCGACGACGAGCAGCAGATCGACGCGAGCCTCGCCCGACTCGGCCAGGCGTTCGGCGGCGCACATCATCGCCGCGGCGATGCCTTTCGCATCGCACGCGCCGCGACCGTACAGGCGGGACTTTTCGAGGCGGGGCCCGATGTACGGAGGCACCGTGTCGAGGTGGGTCGACAGGGTGACGCCGCCCCCCGCCCGTGACGCCCAGACGTTTGCACGCCCCTTGGCGACTTCCTGCAGCGTGACGTTCCAGCCGCGGGCGATCAGCCAGCGTGAGACGTAGTCCACGGCCGGACCTTCGGCGCCGGTGGACGATTGGAGTGCGAGCAGTTCCGCAGCGAGCGCGACAACGTCTGTCATAGCGCAAAAACTAGCCGGGGGCGAAAGTGGATGCCACCGTCGCCCCCGGAAAAATTACGCGCGCGTCCGCGCGCCGCGATCAGATCGTCGAGCTGCTGCTCGTCGACGTGCCCGTCGCGCCGAAGCCGGCGGTCGCGGACTTCGAGATGTTCAAGCCCGTGGTGTCGCCCTCGCGCACGTGCTCGACGAACATCTGCTGGGCGAGTCGATTCGCCTCGCGATGATAGTCGTCGTGATCGCGCTCGCCCATGTCGCCGAGCTGCTGCAGTCGCGCGATGCCGAGCGCCCTGCCGGCCTCGCGGAAGGTCTTGAAGGTGTCTTCCGACTGACGCGAGATGACGATGTCGCCCACGAGACGGAGGAAGTCACTCTCCCGCGCCGCGTCGGCGAGGTCGCGTGCGACGCCGAGTGCCTTGCCGAGCACCTTTTTCGCGGTGCCGGCCTCCGCTCCGATCTCCGCCTGGTAGTCTTCCAGCATGCGCTGATGTGACTGCGCCCTTGGGATGAATTGCGCGCAGAGCGTGCGGTAGCGCGCGTCTTCGGCCTGCTTTTCGTGATCCACCAGATTGTCGATGAAAGTCTGGTGCTGCATCACGGCGTTGTTGATCTGGCTTTTGAGGAAATTGATCCCGCGGTCCATGTCGCCTCCTGTGAATCGGTTGCTTCCGGGGCCCGGTGCGGGTGCACAAGACGCGCCATCGACGCGTGCGAGATGCACGCATCGCGACGAGCGCTACCGCTTTGGAGCTAGAGCTCGCCGGCGAGAACGCGCCGGCGAATCTCCGAGAAATCGGAAGGGAGTGGCGACGCGGTATCGACCGCGAGATCCTCGAGCGCGTTGAGCAGAGCGCGCTTCAATCGGCGGCCCGCGTCACCCTGAGGAAGGGATTGCAGGGTCGCCGTGAGGTGAGCCGAATCGGCGAGGTAGTCCGAGATCGTCGGCGCGACGCCGCTGCGGCCCGACGCGACGAAGGTCGACGTCACCGCGGCGGTGAGACCGAACGTCTGTGACGGAGTCGTGGCCGACGCAGACGACAGCATCGACGGATCGACGGAGAGCACGACCGCCAGTCGGTCCTTCAGCGAGCTCGTGAGCTCGGATTTCCCCGTCATGACCCGCCAGAGCTGCTGCCGCGAGGTCCCCGCATGCCGCGCGAGATGCTGCTTGGAGATCCCCCGCTCGATGCGCAGGATCTCGAGCCGCTTTCCCAGCGAGGTGAGCTCTGGAGCCCCCTCGGGAAGGTCGGAATCGAGCAGCATTTCCGTTGACATACGTTGCAGGTTGACCTAGATTATCGTACCGAAGGAACCCCGAACTCGTGCGACGTTCGTTGCATAGTCTAGGAGAGCAAGTGGCGAAAGTCAAGAAAAGGACTGGAGTTACGGGCGAACGTAACAGGAAGGCCAAGTCGGTACGGGGCAAGAAGAAAGGGGCTGTGTCGTCACGTGGAAAAGGGACGTCGTCTCGTGGAGAGCGGCATGGCACGGCGAAAGCAGCACGGACGCGATCGAGAGCACAGCGGGCGTCGCGCAAGCGGAGCGATTCGAAAGGAGGGCACGTGGCCGTCAAGCCGCTCGATCCGCTCCGCAAGTGTGGACCGAAGACCACCGTGCAGTTCCTCTATCGCGTCGACGAACAGGTGGACGGCCGCAACACGCCGCATCTCGTCTTCTTCGATCGACACGGCTGGTACTGCGAGCATGGCCGCTCCTGCCCGGCGGTCGGACACGCTCGGAAGTTCAACGGGCAGATCGCGCGAGTCTCGTAGCGAGCTCGCATCGGACGGACAACGAAACGGTAGGATGAGAGAATGATCGCGAGACACGAGACGCATCTGGACAAGATCGACATCTGGTCGGCGCTGTCGGCCCCCCTTCCCCCCGGCGTGATCTCCTGGCGACAGGATGGGCGCCCCATCACCCGCGACGGGCGGCATCTGGCTCGCTTCGTCGCGTACATCGAGGCGAACACCGTTCGCGAGCGGCTCGACACGGTCGTGCCGGGCGAGTGGGATCTCACGCTCGAGCTCCTGCCTCCGGTAACGGGCCTGGACGAGGACGCGAATCAGGGAGCGTGCTCGTTCAAGGCGCGCCTCCAGATCCTCGGCGTCATTCGTGAGGACGTGGGTACGGGCAAGGACTACAAGCAGGCCGCGACCGACGCGTTCAAGCGAGCGGCCGTGCGGTTCGGCATCGCGCACGAGCTCTACGCGTACGAGCAGAACTGGGTGCACATGGACGGCGACGGGAAGTACGCGAAGCCGATCGAGGACCCGGCGGTGACGTACGCGCGGCGCTACGGCACACCGACGGCGCGTGCATCGGCGAAGGAGACGACGCAGCCCACATCGTCAATCGAGCAGGAGATGGAGGTGCCTCTCACCGCGGAGCCCTCGATCACGGTCGCGGACGCCGGCCCACTGGCGTCGAACGAGCCGAGCTGCCCGAAGTGCGGCGGCCGGATGTGGGACAACCGCCTGACCAAGCGCAATCCCAAGGCGCCGGACTACAAGTGCCGCGACCGCTCGTGCGACGGCGTGATCTGGCCGCCGAAGGCTGGGAAGGGGGAGAAGTCGGAGCCCGCGAAGGAGGCGAGCGAGGAGACGGAGGAGATTCCGTTCTGAGGACGGCGGTCATGCGTTGTGAGTGATGAGTGATGAGTGAAAAAGGAGCGGCCTCGGGAGCCTACTGCTTCCCGAGGCCGCTCGCTGTCACTCACCACTCACTACTCACGACCCACCACTGTCCCTCCCCATGCCGGGACCGGGGCTCGAACCCGGATGTCCTTTCGGACACAAGATTTTAAGTCTCGCGCGTCTGCCAGTTTCGCCATCCCGGCGCGCCGAACGGACCGAACGCGAAACGGGGGAGCCTGCGCTCCCCCGTCGTCGATCCAGAGCGGGAAACGGGACTCGAACCCGCGACCCCAACCTTGGCAAGGTTGTGCTCTACCAACTGAGCTATTCCCGCGTGCCGGAGAATATAAAGCCGGCGGTGTGGCGCAGGTAGATGGTGGCGCGAGTCCTCAGCCCGTGACGCCGAGCGCGTGCACGGCGAACCACGCAGTCCACGCGAGCAGGCCGGAGAGGGATGCATCGCCCGCATTCGCGGTCGCGACTCCCGCGTCGTCCACGAGCTCCGCCGCGACGCCACCGTGCAGCGGCGCGTGACGCAGCCAGCGGAGCACCTGATCGCCCTCGGGGCCGAGCAGGCGCCCGATCTCGCGCACCAGCACCGACCGATCGCGCGGGAGGGCCTTCACACTCCTGCGATACAGCGAGTCCGTCCGATCGAGCGCCTCGTACAGCGGAAGCCAGACGGCGCTCGCGCTCGGCTCGTCATCCACGGACGCGTTGCCGACGAGATCGACCGACGCGCGCAGAGTACCCTTCTGGTCGCGCTCGGGCGCGAAGTGGCGCTTCAACGCGGCGCGCACCGCCGCTGGATCCTCCACCGAGCGCGACGTCTCCTCGTCGAGCGTGCGACGCAGGATCTCGAGCGCCTGGGCGGCCGCGGCGTTCGCGTGGAGGGTGAACGGGTGCGCGACGGGAGTGTTGCCCGGCGTCACCTCGGTGGAATACAGTGAGTAGCGGCGATCGCGCCGGTCCTGCAGATCCTCGTGCGCGAGGTACAGCGCGTCGCCGATCGCCGGCTCGTCGACGATCGCCGCATCGCCGGTGTCCCTGGCGTAGCGGTCGATGGCGATCGGGTACGCGGCAACGCCCTCGAGCGCGAAGCCCGGCTCGAACAGCGTGCCATCGAGGTAGTGGACACCGCGTCCGGGCGCGTAACCGTGCAGCTCGCACATGCGCAGCAGCAGCTCCCGCGCGAGCGCGCCATCGGCGAGCTGCACTGCGGGAAGGGTCCACATGAGCGCGTCCCAGTCGCGGATGGTAACCCCAGCCCCGTGCCACGGCGCGCGAGTGCGCACGAGGTAGTAGTGCGCGTCGTCCAGCGCGCGCGCGACGCCGTAGAAGTAGGCGAACAGCAGGTTGCGGTTGATCAGGCGGTCGACGCCCTCCACACCGGTGCTCTGCTCGAGCTGTTGGAGGGCGTCGCGAGTGCCGGCGAGCAATGCGCGCCAGCCGCGCCGCCGGAGGACGGCGACGGTCGCCTCGGCGCCATCGCGCTCGGGACCCGCGGCGAGGTAGAAGGCGACGTCGACGTGTCCACCGGCGGGCAGCGACAACGTGTGCGCGAGGGAAAAGTGCGCGCCGTCGTGCACAACGTCCGCCTCGCCATCGGTGCTCACGGCGAGCGCCGCGAGTCCCGGCTGCGCACTTCCCTCGAGGAGGAGATGGCCAGCCGACCCGCGCGACACGAGCGACACGTCGTCGGTCGGACGCGCCGTGCGCACGCGCAGCTGCCGATGACCGAGCGTGCCGTCCAGACGCACGCGGACGGATCGCGCGGCACCGCGACTTTCGAGCGCGATCGCGTAGACGGCGCCGGCGAGATCGGCATCCCGGCCGTACGGCGCGAAGACGGTCCCGCGCACGACGACGTCGCCGATCGTGCAGGTGAAGGTCGGTAGCCACTCGAGCGCGCGCTCCCACGCCATCGCGCCCTTCGACAGATCGTGTACCTGCCCGTCGATCTCGACGATCGGCTTCAGCAGCGCTGGAGTGTTGCCATCCATGAAGTCGGCGCCGCCCGCGAACTCCACGGCGGCGCGCGCGCCCCGATGAACCACGCCGATCGCATGAATCGACCCGTCGGCGGGATGGATGCACGGGATGGCGAGCCAGTGGTTGCCCGTCAACTGCCAGGGCACCTTCGGAAGTGCAGAGAGGGTCACGATGCGGCGCGTGAAGTTGTTGGTCGCGTGCCCCAATGATAACCTTCGCTCCAATGCCGCCGCGCCCCGCGACACGTTCCCTGTCACACCGACCACTGCCACCGCTCCGTCACCTCGTCACGATCGCCGCGCTCGCCTCGCTCCACGCGCTCGGTACGAGCGTGGCGCATGCACAGGCGACGTTGAGCCACACCGACGACGCGATCCCGATCCCCGGAGGATGGGTTCGACTCTCCGTCGGCAACACCTGGGAGCGGTACGACAGCCGGTTCGGAGAGAGCGCCACCGTGGGGCTCGGCGACGAGCTGTCGACGGACTCGCTCGGTCCCCGCCAGTTGCCGAGGCTCTCGCCGATCGAGGGTGGGCTGCAGACACTGACGAAGAACCCCGCTCAGCGACTGACGTTCGGACGGCTGGAGGTGCGCAGCGATGCGCGGATCGTGACGACGCCGATCGCGCTCGAGTACGGGATCACGCGGCGACTCAGCCTCGGTGTCGTCGTGCCGATCGTGCAGACACGGCGAACGGCGCAGGTGCGGGTGAACCAGCGCGCGGCGGGCGATACGACCAAGACGGGCAACGTCGGAATGCTGCCGGAATCGAAGCGCGCGGCACAAGCGGTGTCGAACAGGGGGGTCGTCAACAATCTGACGAATGCGGCCGCGAGCCTGACCGGCCTGCTCACGCGCTGCACGCAGAACCCGCTCGCGACCGAGTGCAACACGGTTCGTGGCAACGAGGCTGCCGCGGCCGAGGCAGCGCGGCGTGCGACCGAAGTCGCCGGCGCCGTCACGGTGGCCTACGGAGTCACCGCGCAGACGGCGGTCGTCGCTCCGCTCGCGGGCGGTGCGCTGGCGAAGACGATCGACGGCGAGCTGGCCGCGTTGCAGGCGCAGCTGGCGACATACATCCCCGGTACGGTGATCGGCACGCTGGGGACCGCCACCACGGAGTTCTCGTACATCGACCTGCAGGGTCGAACGAACGCGCCGGGCCTGTTGCAAAGCGAGCTGGGTGGCGGCCTGGACTCGATCGCCACGACGGAGCGCATCGGCGTCGGCGACGTCGAGGTTCGCGCGCGCGTCCTGGTGCTCGAGCGCGTGCAGGGCGACTCGTTGCCGCCGCGCGCGTTTCAGTATCGTCTCGGCCTCGGAGGGATCGTTCGCTTCGCGACGAGTCGGCCGGATTCGGCGATCGACCTGATCGACATCGGCACGGGAGAGGGCGCGGGGCTCGAGGTGCGCTCCGCGCTGGACCTGAGCGGAGGACGAGTCGGCGCGACGATCGCCGGCCGCTACGCGACGTACTTCGAGCGCACGGTGAACGTGCCGCTGGTTGGATATCCGATCGCGGGTTGGCCGTACCCCGAGTTCGGCGAAATATCGCGCAAGGCGGGAAACGTGGTCGGGCTCGACGTCACACCGCGCTTCTTCGTCGGCGACTGGCTCGCCTTCGAGGGGCTGTACGGGTACGAGCACACGGATGCGCCGACGTTCACCGGGGCGACGCCGTCACCCTGCTCCGCGTGCGTGCCGCTGCCCAACTCCATCCTGCCGGTGCCGTGGACCGTGCAGCGCATCGGCTTCGGCGTGCGATACTCGACGGTGGATTCGTTCCTCCGGCGGCGGGCGCGCTACCCGATCGAAGTGTCGTACCGTCACCTCGAGACGATCACGGGGGACGCAGGGGCGCCGAAGCAGTTCCGCGATCAGCTCCAGCTGCGGCTCTACTACCGAATCAGACGGTAGCGACCGCGCGAGCTACTTGCGTGCGCGCCGCGCCCCGCGAGTAGCGAGCGCGGGAGAGGCGTCGGCCGCGAGCGCGGCGGCGGTATCGAGCAGCTCGCGTGCGTGCGCGCGACTCACCTCGCTCTCCGGATCGCCGCCGAGCATGCGCGCGAGCTCCGTGATCCGAAGGTCGCCGTCGAGCACGGCCACGTCGGCGGTGGTGACTCCACCGCGTGCGCCCTTGCTCACGAGGATGTGGTGGTGCGCACGCGCGGCGATCTGCGGCAGGTGCGTGATGGCAAACACCTGATGGTACGTCGCGACGCGCCGCATCGTCTCGCCGACCTGCAGGCCGACGCGCCCACCGATGCCGGCGTCCACCTCGTCGAAGATGAGCGTCGGCACGCGGTCGAGACGCGCGAGGATCGTCTTGAGCGCCAGCATCACGCGTGACAGCTCGCCGCCGGAGGCGACGCGGGCGAGGGGACGCTCCTCGTGCCCGACGTTGAGCGAGACCCGAAATTCGACGGCCTCGGCGCCGTCGGGGCCGATCTCCCGCAGGGGCACGAGCGCGGCGTGGAAGCGACCGTCGGGCATACCGAGATCGGGCAGCACGTCGTCGACCGCTCTTCCCACGCGCTCCGACGCTTGTGCCCGCAGCGACGACAGGGCACCCGCGCGCTCGTGGAGTGCCTGCGTCGCGGAGCGCTCGCGATCCTCGAGCGTACGAAGATCGAGATCCGCTGAGTCCACGAGATCCAGCTCGCCGCGCGCGGCACGACCCGCCTCGATCACGTCCGCGAGCGTGGGGCCGTACTTCTTCGTGAGGCGATAGAGCTGATCGCGGCGGCGACGCACTTCTTCGAGACGCTGCGGGTCGAGCTCGACGCTGGCCTCGTACTCGTTCATCTCGCGCGCGAGCGCCTCGAGGTTGTAGTACGCCGTGTCGTACAGCTCCTGCAGGCGCGCGAGCGTGGGGTCGACGCGCTGGATCGTGGACAACAGGCGCTCGACAGACGCCAGCCGGTGCAGCAGTGATTCGTCCTCGCCCTCGATGCACTCGACGATCGTCGTCGAGAGCGCTCGCAGCTCTTCGGCGTTCTCGAGGCGCCTGCCCTCGTCCTCGAGCCGGACGTCCTCGCCTTCGGTGAGCTTCGCGGTCTCGATCTCCTGTACCACGTGTCGCAGATAGTCCGCCCGCTTCTCGGCGTCGGCGCGTCGGCGACGCAGATCAGCGATCTCGCGCCGCACGTGCGCGAGCGCGTCGTACGCATCACGGACGGCGCTGGCGCTCTCCGTCGCGCCGGCGAAGGCGTCGAGGATGCGGCGCTGCGCGTCGGGATCGAGCAGCGTCTGCGCCTCGTGCTGACCGTGGAGATTCACGAGCAGTCGGCCAACCTCAGCGAGGATCGCGGCGCTTACCGTGGTGCCGTTCACCCACGCGCGGGCGCGTCCCGCACCGACGACCTCCCGTTTGAGAACGACGAACGATTCCTCAGCGTCGATGCCGCGCTCGTCCAGCAGCACGGCGATCTCCGGCCGATCCGCGACGTCGAATACCCCCTCGACCGTGGCGCGTTCGGCGCCGGTGCGAATGAGATCCGTGCTGGCGCGCTCGCCGAGGAGCAGACCGAGCGCGCCGACGATGATCGACTTGCCGGCGCCCGTCTCCCCCGACAACACGTTGAAGCCGCGCGCCAGCGGCAGCGTCAACGATTCGATGATGGCGAAGTTGCGGATCCGCAGCTCGGTCAGCATCGCGTCGGTTCGTCGCGATCCAGCAGGCCTCCCCAGTGGAGCTTTTCGCGCATCGTCGAGAAGAAGCTCGTCCCCGGGAAGCGCACGATCGGAACGGGAGAGGCGGAGCGCCGTACGACGAGCGTGTCCCCCGCGCCGAACGTGCAGCCGACCTGACCGTCGACCGTGATCAGCAGCTCGTCGGGATTATTGCTGCCGCGCAGCGTCACGACCGACGTGGCGGGAAGCACGAGCGGTCGCAGCGCGAGGGTGTGAGCGCTCACCGGCGTGAGGAGGATCGACTCGAGCGTCGGGACGACGACCGGGCCGCCCGCCGAGAGGTTGTACGCGGTGGAGCCAGTCGGTGTCGCGATGACGACGCCGTCGGCGGAGAAATGACCGACGGCCTCACCATCCGCCTCGACGCGAACCGAGACGACGCGGGCGAAGCCGCCCTTGTGAAGGACCACGTCATTGAGCGCTCGCCAGCGTTGCCGCTCGCCACCGGTGACGTCGGCGACGCGCGCGTCGAGCGTCATGCGGGCCTCGACGACATAGTCCCCCGACGCGAGTCGGCGTAGCGCCTCCTCGAGCTGCGACGCCGGACAGCAGGTGAGAAACCCGAGCCGACCCAGGTTGACGCCGAGGATCGGCACGGCGCGGTCGTGTACCAGGCGCGCGGCCCGCAGCAACGTGCCGTCGCCCCCGAGGGTGAGCATCGCGTCGACGTCGGCGGGCGCGATCAGCGTCGCTCCGTCGCCAGCCACGGAGAGAAGGGAGTCTTCGTACGACAGGTGGAGATCGAGCGCCGGCGCGAGGCGGTGCCGCGTCGCCAGGACGTCGGCGAGTCCGCCGTACCTCTGATGGCCGACGACGCCGACGCGGATCACCCGGCCAGCGCCTCGGTCTCGTGCAGCGCGCGGACACGACGCGCGATCCCTTCCGCGTCGAGGCCGAGCTGCGCGAGCTGGCGCGCGCGCGGCGATGCGTAGATGATGCGATCGGGCACGCCATGCGTGTGCACGCGCACGCCGGGCTCCTGGCGCTCGATGACCGCACCGATGTAGGCGCCGAAACCGTTGACGACGGTCCCTTCCTCGACGACGAGAATCTGCCGGTGGTTGGCGAGGATCGCGGCGAGCGTGACCTCGTCGTGCGGCTTGAGGAAGCGGCAGTTGACGACGGTCACGTCGAGTCCTTCGGCGCCGAGGCGGGCTGCGGCCTGGAGTGACGTCTCGACCATGGTCCCGACGGCGAGAATCGCCACGTCGCTTCCCTGACGCAGCACCTCCCACGTTCCGAACGGCACGGGGGCGATCTCGCCCGCGGCTGGAACCGGCGCGGGCACGACGTCGCGCGGATAGCGCAGCGCGAAGGGACCCGCCTCGTGCGCGAGCCCCGTGCGAAGCAGCGCGAGCATCTCCACGCCATCCTTCGGCGCCGTGACGGTCACGTTCGGGACCGCGAGCATATAGGCGATGTCGTACAGACCCATGTGCGTCTCACCATCCTCACCGACGAGACCCGCGCGATCCATCGCGAAGATCACGGGCAGCGCCTGGATGGCGCAGTCGTGGATGATGTTGTCGTAGGCTCGCTGGAGGAACGTCGAGTAGATGGCGCACACCGGACGCAGACCGCGCGTCGCGAGCCCGGCGGCGAAGGTGACGGCATGTCCTTCAGCGATCCCGACGTCGAAGAAGCGCGTGGGATGAGCGGTGGCGAACTGGCCGACGCCAGTGCCGCTCGGCATCGCGGCGGTGATCGTGACCAGCCTGGGATCGACGTGTCCCAGCTCGGTGAGCCCCTTGCCGAAGACCGCCGTATACGTCGGGTTGCCGCTGACGGCTGCCGCGCGAGGCTTTCCCGTGGCCGGATCGTGCCCCGGGGGAAGCGCGTGCCACTTCTCGCCTCCCGCATGCTCGCCGGCCGGGAATCCCTTGCCCTTCTGCGTGATGACGTGGACGAGACGCGGGCCATCGAGCTCGCGCACCGTGGTCAGCGTGTCGAGCAGCGCGTCGATGTCGTGCCCGTCGATGGGACCCAGGTAGCGGAAGCCAAGCTCCTCGAACAGCACGCCGGGAGTGAGAAACGACTTCATGCTCTCCTCCCACTTCCGTACGATGGTGCCGACGGGAGCGGGGGCGCTGTCGACGATCTCGCCGATCCGCGTGCGCACGCGGTTGTACAGCGGATTGCGCTGGATCGACGTGAGGTACTTGTGCATCGCGCCGACGTTGGGCGCGATCGACATCTCGTTGTCGTTGAGCACGACGACGATGTCGCGGTCCGAGTGCCCGGCGTTGTTCAGCCCCTCGTAGGCAAGGCCGCAGCTGAGGGCTCCGTCGCCGAGGACCGCGACGACCTTGAGGTCGGTCTCGCCGTTGATGTCGCGCGCCGCCGCCATCCCGAGGGCGGCGGAGATCGCCGTCGCGGCGTGACCGGCGCCGAAGGTGTCGTACTCGCTCTCGGAACGCTTGAGGAACCCCGAGACGCCCCCTTCCTGGCGCAGCGTCTCCATCTGCGCGTTGCGTCCGGTGAGCAGCTTGTGCGGGTAGCCCTGATGACCGACGTCCCACACGATCTGGTCGCGGGGCGTCTTGAACGCGGCGTGGAGGGCGATGGTCAGCTCGACGACGCCAAGCCCGGCGCCGATGTGTCCACCGGTGCGCGAGCAGACGTCGACGAGACGAGCGCGCATCTCGTCAGCGAGCGTGCGAAGCTCATCGCGGGTGAGGGCGCGAAGGTCGGCGGGGGACTGTATGCGATCGAGCAATGACATGGCGTGAAATCTAAGAGGTGCGCTCGACGGTGAAGTGTGCGATCCGATCGAGCGCCGGGGTGAGAAGACCGACCTCGTCCAAGGCGGCGCATCCCTCCCGGACCAGCGACGCGGCGCGTGCCTTGGCTCCATCGATTCCCAGCAGCGCGGGATAGGTGCTCTTTCGAAGCTGCAGGTCCCGGCCGGCCGTCTTCCCCAGTTGATCGGTCGTCGCCGTCACGTCCAGGACATCGTCGGCGATCTGGAACGCCAGGCCAATGGCGTCGCCGTACCGGCCGAGCGCCGTGTGCCGCTCCGGCGAGGTGCGAGCGGCGCGTCCACCGATCGTCGCCGCGGCGGCGATCAGCGCGCCGGTCTTGGCGTTGTGAATTCGCTCGAGCTCCTCGAGTGCGAGCGGCTTCCCCTCCCCTTCGAGGTCGAGCAGCTGCCCACCGATCATTCCTCCCGCCCCCGACGCGATCATGAGCTCCCGTACGATCGCACCCGCCTCCTGGTGTCCGAGTCCCAGCTCGCCGGCGGCGTGGGCGGCGCAGAGCGCAGCGAGGGGAACCATCGCAAGACCGGCCGCGGTCGCGGGAGCGACGCCGAAGGCACGATGCACCGTCGGTCGCCCACGACGCATGTCATCGTCGTCCATGCATGGCAGGTCGTCGTGCACCAGCGAGTAGGCGTGCACGATCTCGATCGCGCCGGCCATCGGTGAACCGTCCGCGGTGCCTCCGGCAGCTTCGTACGCGCGGAGAAACAGGATTCCGCGCAGCCGCTTTCCCTCTCCCATGAGGCTGTAGCGAATCGCGTCCGCCACGGGTGAGCCGAGGCCATCGAGATAGCGGTCGCAGAACGACTCGAGCGCGCGATCGATCGCAGCGCGGTCCGGGCCGAAGTCCACCGCGACGTCGACCGCCTGGTCAGCCATCCAGTTCCTCGAGCACGAAGGCGCCGTCGGCCTGCTCGGTGAGCTTCTTGACGCGTGCCTCGGCCTCGGTGAGCACACCCGCCGCGGCGCGCAGGTGCGTCACTCCCTCCTCGAACAGGGCTAGCGCTTCGCCGAGATCCATTCGCTCCTCGTCGAGTCGGGCGACGATCTCCTCGAGGCGCGCCAGCGTCTGCTCGAGCGTCATACGCCTTCTTCCGTGACTCGCACGCGGCGCGCGGTGGCATCCACTTCGCCATCGCGCAATCGCAGCGTGAAGTCGGCTCCGTCGTCGAACTGCGCGGCCGACGTCAGCGTGGCGCCATCCGGACCGCGCGCCGCGGCGTAGCCCCGCTCGAGCGTGGCGAGGGGGCTCAAGGCGTTCAAGCGGCCGGCGATCGCGGCGAGCGCGGTGCGACGGTCGGCGACCTGTCGCTCCGCCGCT
>DATEOG010000347.1:0-8463 GCA_035274345.1 Gemmatimonadaceae bacterium | reverse complement strand
GGAATCTGCACCTTCTCGAAGTGCGGATCCCTCGACTTCGCGCTGCGCGCTTCGCTCGGGATGACGGCTGCCCGGGGTCAGCATTCAGCCGGTCGTCTCGCCACGGCCTTGCTGGTCCTCCGCGCGCTTGCCGTGCAACCTCCGCGATCTCCGCGTCAATCTGTTGCAGTCGTCATGCGATGAGTTCGTTGCGGTCGCGTCCCGCATCCTCACCGGACCACCGCTTCTCGCAGCACCGCCCTCACGAACCCCCGTCTCGAGTACTCCAACCCGCTCACCCGCCCCACCAGCGACTCCCCGCCGAACAACCGCTTCACGATCTCAGCCGCTCCCACACCTGTCGCCGCGAGCCGCTCGATCTCGCCGATCATCTCCTCGTTCCACGCCGCCTTGGCCCTGAGCTGCGCCGCCGCGTCGCGCACCGGCCCCCGATGCGCGTCGAGCAACAGGCGCGGCTCCAGCGCCCCTGCCCGCCGAAGGCTCGCCACCAGCGCCCGCGGTGACTCGTCCTCCTCGTGGGCGACTCGCACCTTCACGCCGAGAAAGAGATCTCCCGACACGAGGATCCGTCGCTCCGGATCCCAGACCGTGAGATGGTCCGCGCTGTGCCCCGGCGCTTCCAACAACATCAGCGGCGCCGGGTCGAACGTCTGCAGCGGTGCTCGCAGCGGCGCGGTCAGACCCCACACCGCGCGCCGATAGAACCGGATCGCTGGCCGCTCGCGAAGCAGCGCCTCGCACTCCGTGTGCATCGCCATCGGCACGCCCGCCGCCGCGAGCGCCGGTGCGTTGCCCGCGTGATCCTCGTGCCAGTGCGTGAGCACCACGCCGCGCGGACGGATCGTCTCCACCGCCTCCATCAGCGTGCTCCCGCCGCGCGGGAATCCCGTGTCCACCAGCACGTCGCCCAGCACGTAGGCGCTCACGTCGTAGCCCACCAGCCCGCCGCGCCAGCTCCGCATTCGGAGCCGCTGCACGCCGGGCTCGAGCTGCTCGATCGACAGCCTCATCTGGTAGGCACCGGAATTGCCCCACTGGACGAGGCACGATAGAATGAATTCATGCGGCGCCCGGCTCCCGGCCGGGCGTCACCTTTTTTTTGTCGTCTCGAAGTCCGCAGATCATGATCGAAGAACTGAAGCAAAAGCTCGGGGACGAGGTCGAGAAGCTGCAATACGAGCTCAACGTCACGCTTCCCAACGAGATCCGAAAAGCGGTCGAGATGGGCGACCTACGCGAGAACAGCGAGTACAAGGCCGCTCTCGAGCGCCAGCAGTTCGTGCAGGCTCGTCTCGGTCAGCTGCGCGAGCGGCTCAGCAAGCTGTCGTCCATCGACGTCACCCAGATCCCGCACGATCGTGTCGGGCTCGGTTCCACCGTGCACGTCCGCGACGAGAAGTCGGGGCTGAAGGAGACGTACCACCTCGTCTTCGGCGACGCCGTGGACTTCGAGGAGGGACACGTCACCATGTCGTCCCCCATCGGGCGCGCGCTGCTCGGCAAATCCGTTGGTGAGATCGCCTACCTCAAGCTCCCGGCGCTCACGCGCCAGCTCAAGGTCACCGAGCTCCGGACCATCCACGATCTCCAGCCGGACGACCGCTAGACCTCGGCCACGCGGAAGATGCGTATGCTCTCCGCGTCGTAGTCCACCACCGCGTCGTCGATCTCGGCCTCGCTCCACCGCATCCACCGTCCGACCACGTGGGAGATCCGGCGCGCCGCCGATCTCCCGTGATCGGGCGTCTCGAACGCGACGGGTGTGCGCCGGATGAGCAGATCGCCCAGCGTCGCCGCTTGCTCGTGCGTCACGGCGTGCAGCAGCTCCGCGTGGAGGTAGGGGAGGCCCGGTTCCACCACCGCGGCCAGCGCCGGATCCGCCTGCGTCAGCGACCACACGCCGTGCCAAGCGGTGCCGTACGCCAGCACCAGCCGCCGTGCGACCATTTCGTCGCCGGTCGCCGCCACCGCATGCGCGATCTCCTCCTGCGCATCGGAAAGATCCCCGCCTTCGAGAGGGAGCGTCGCCGTACGGCTCGGCGTCGGCGATCGGCCGAGCAGCCGCTCCGCGTGGTCCACGATCTCCTCCGCCATGGACCGATAGGTCGTCAGCTTCCCGCCCGTCACGCGCACCAGCCCCCGCGTGCTCTCCACGATGCTGTGCTCGCGTGACGCACTGCTCGGCGCGCCCGTCGCGCCGTGGGCGGCGAGCGGCCGGATCCCCGCCCACGTGCTCACCACGTCGCGCTCCGTCAGATGCGCGTCGGGGAAATAATGGTTCGCCGCCTCGAGCAGATACGTCACGTCACCCCGCGTCGCGTGCACGTCCTCCGGATCTTCCGCGTCGTAGGTGTCGGTCGTTCCGATAATGGTGTAGTAACCCGACGGCAGCACGAACATCACCCGTCCATCCTGCGGCGCGGTGAGCGTGACGGCCGACGTGTTGCCCACGCGCGAGCGCGCGACGATCACGTGCACCCCCTTGCTGCCGCGCACGCCCGCCCCGGCCCGTGTGTCGGCCATCCGCTCGATCGCGTCGCTCCACGGACCCGTCGCGTTCACCACCACCCGCGCGTGCACGGTCGCCGTCCCGTCGTCGAGCGTGTTCGTCACGGTGGCGCCGGTCACCCGGCCCTCGCGCCGCACGAGGCCCACGACCGAGGCGTGGTTCAACACCACCGCTCCGGCGCGCTGCGCGGACAGCACCGTCGCCAGCGTCAGGCGCACGTCGTCGGTCGCCGCGTCCCAGTATCGCGCGCCGCCGACCAGTCCCTCGGTGCGCAGCGCCGGCTCGCTCGTGTGCACCGCGCGCGCGTCCAGCCGCTCGTGTCGCCGGTTGCGGAACAGGGACAGGACGTCGTACAGCAGGAGTCCCGCGCCCAGCTTCCAGCGCGGGACTCGCGCGCCGCGGTACACCGGCCAGGTGAACGCGAGCGGTCGCACCAGATGCGGCGCGATGCGCTGCAGCGTGCGGCGCTCCCGGCTCGACTCGAATACCAGTCCGAGCTCGCCATGCTCGAGATATCGCACGCCGCCGTGCACCAGCCGCGACGACCGGCTCGACGTCCCACTCGCGTAGTCGTGCCCCTCCACCAGCGCCACCCGGAGCCCCCGGAGCGCGGCGTCCCGCGCCACCCCCGCTCCCGTGATCCCGCCCCCGATCACGAGCAGGTCGAACACCTCCTCGCCAAGGGCACGAAAGAGCGCGTCACGGTCCGGGCGCGTGGCGAGCAGGGTCGTCGGATCGTCCTCTGAGGGGCGTGGTAGCGGACGCGTCGGGCGCTCAAGATAACCTTGGCTTCTCCCCTCGTGACCAGTCAACGCATCATCGAGCTGTTGCTGCGCGCCTGGTACTGGCTGCCCGTGCGCGGTCGCGTAGGCGTGACCATCATCGCCTTCGCGCAGCTCTATTGGGTCTGGCGGTTCTACCTCGCCTACGTGCGCGCTCCCTGGGTGCTCTACCGCGAGAACGTCATTCCCCCCGATCGCACACGCACCCTCGATCCGGTCTACAGCGAGCCGATCGATCAGGAGCTCCTTGCCTATCTCGAGCTCACCGAGCGAAAGATGATGGCGCTCGGCTTCTGCCTGCCGCACCGCACCACCGACCGGACGACCTACCCGCTCCCCGCCGTCGGCTCGTCGCTGGAGCATCCGAGGTTCGGTGACCAGGCCACCATCGTCGCCATGCGGCCCCCGGAGGCGTACGGCTCGGGTGATCCCCTCTACTCGATCGCCTTCGACGCCGAGTTCGTGGACGGTGTGACGCTGCTGACGTCGAACGTCCGGATGCTCCGCTTCTGGCCCGACCCACGCAAGCTCGATCACGTGCGCATCCCGCACGTGACGGATCCCGCCGTGCTCTACCGTCTGCACCGGCTCCGCGTCATCGCGCGACGCTCCGACGTCGCGCAGAAGAAGATCGTGCGCGGCAAGACACCCGAGCAGCGCCTCGTCTTCATCAAGCGCCGCCACATCGATCTGTACAAGCATCTCGTGCACAGCCGCTATCACCGCCGCACCGCCGGGGGTCTCCGGCTGACGATTCGCGGCGCGATCAAGACGGCGTGGCGCCAGGTCTTTCCCTGGCGCAACATCGACCAGTGGTGGCTGCGCAGGCGCGCCCGCTCCGTCATGCGACTCGGCTAGTCCCGTTCCAGCAGTGCCTGCCGTAGCTTAGGGACATGCCAAGCTACGGCTCTCCAGGGCGACGCGTGGCCATCGTCGCCGGCGTCCGTACGCCGTTCGCCAAATCGGGAACGACGCTCAAGAACCTCACGGCGATCGAGCTCGGAAAGCATTGCGTGGCCGAGCTGATCCAGCGCAGCGAGATCGACGGGAAGCTCGTCGAGGCCATCGTCTACGGGACGGTAGTTCCCTCGGTCGTCGCGCCGAACATCGCGCGCGAGGTGTCGCTCCTCCCGATGCTCCCGAAAGGAGTCCAGTCGTTCACGGTCAGCCGCGCGTGTGCCTCGGCAAACCAGGCGATCACCGACGCGGCTGATCAGATCGCCCTCGGACACGCCGACGTCATCATCGCCGGCGGGGCGGAGTCGCTGTCCAACGTCCCCATCCTTCATTCGCGCGGCATGAGCGAGGCGCTCGTCGCCGCATCGCGAGCGAAGTCGTTCGGCGGCCGCGTGAAGGCGTTGGCCGGCGTGCGCCCGCGCGACCTCGTGCCGATCACCCCCGCCATCTCCGAGCCGAGCACGAACGAGACGATGGGCGAATCGGCGGAGAAGATGGCGAAGATCAACGCCATCCCGCGCGAGCAGCAGGATCAGTTCGCGCTCCGCTCGCATCGACTCGCCTCCGCCGGCACGCAGGACGGGCGGCTCACCGCCGAGATCGCGCCCGTCTTCGTCCCGCCGACCTTCCAGGCGATGACGAGCGACAACGGCATCCGCGCCGACACCTCGATCGAGCAGCTCCGCACGCTCAAGCCGGTGTTCGATCGTCGCAACGGCACCGTCACCGCGGGGAACTCGTCGCCCCTGACGGATGGCGGCAGTGCCGTGCTCCTCATGAGCGAGGAGCGCGCGCGAACGCTCGGCTATCAGCCGCTGGCCTACATCAGGAGCTACAGCTACGCCGCGCTCGATCCCGGCGAGCAGCTGCTCATGGGTCCCGTGCTCGCGGCACCGGTCGCCCTCCAGCGCGCGGGATTGACGCTCGCCCACATGGATCTGGTCGAGATGCACGAGGCGTTCGCGGCACAGGTGCTCTGCAACCTGAAGGGGCTCACGTCGCGCGAGTGGGCGGCGCGCGCCGGATTCAGCCAGCCGGTGGGCGACGTCGATCGGTCGCGGCTGAACGTCATGGGCGGATCGATCGCGATCGGTCACCCCTTCGGCGCCACGGGAGGCCGGATCCTCACCACGCTGTGCAACGAGCTCGCTCGCCGCGACGGTCAGTTCGGTCTGATGACCGTGTGCGCCGCCGGCGGGATGGGGCACGCAATGGTCGTGGAGCGCGCCTGATGAGCGCACTGCGACTGGAGCACGAGGACGGCATCGCGATCGTCACAATCGATCTTCCCGGCGAGCCGGTGAACAAGGTCACCGCCGCGCTGCGCACCGAGTTCGCGGAGCTCTTTGGCCGCATCGAGAGCGACACGACGGTGAAGGGGGTCGTGCTGCAGACCGGCAAGCCGGACACCTGGATCGCCGGTGCCGACATCGACGAGTTCCTCGCGATCCACGGCGTCACCGACGCGGAATCGCTGAGCCGCGGTGGCCAGGGGCTGCTCGCGCGGCTCGAGTCGTTGCGGGTGCCGGTCGTCGCCGCGATCCACGGCGCGTGTCTCGGCGCGGGACTCGAGACCGCGCTCGCCTGCCACTATCGCATCGCGTCCGATCATCCCAAGACGGTGCTCGCGCTCCCCGAGGTGCAGCTCGGCATCATCCCGGGGGCCGGCGGCACCCAGCGGCTCCCGAAGCTCATCGGGCTCCAGCGAGCGCTGGACATGATCCTCACCGGCCGGAACATCCGCGCGAAGAAGGCCTTCCAGATGGGCCTCGTCGATGAGCTCGTGCACCCGGCCATCCTTCGCGAGGTCGCGATCGACCGCGCGCGCCGTCTCGCCGACTTCTCCCTCGAGCCGCGCCGCTCGCCCAAGGGACGCGGGGCGACCGGTGTGCTGCTCGAGGACAACCCGATCGGTCGCTCCATCGTGTTCAAGAAGGCGCGCGAAGGAGTGATGTCGAAGACGAACGGCCACTATCCGGCGCCGCTCGCTGCGCTCGCCGCGGTGCAGGCCGGCTACGACGGTGGTCGTGAGCTCGGCTACCGGCTCGAGTCGCGCTCCTTCGGCGAGCTCACGATGAGCGATGTCGCCAAGGAGCTCATGTTCCTGTTCTTCGCTACGACGGCCCTCAAGAACGATCCGGGAATCGAAGGCGAGACGCCCGAGCCGCGCGAGATCGAGACGCTCGGCGTTCTCGGCGCCGGCTTCATGGGCGCCGGTATTGCGTCGATCGCCGTGCAGCAGGGGACGCCCGTTCGCCTCAAGGACACCGACCTCGCGCGGGTGGGCAAGGGGCTCGCCGCGGTGAGCGACGTCCTCCGTGACCGGCTGAAGAAGAAGCAGATCACCAGGCTCCAGTACGAGGATCAGATGCTGCTCGCCGGCGGCACCGTCGACTACTCGGGGTTCGGGCGGGCGAGCTTGGTGATCGAGGCGGTGTTCGAGGATCTCCCGCTCAAGCACCGCGTGCTGCGCGAGGTGGAGCCGCTGCTGCGCGGCGACGCCATCTACGCGTCGAACACCAGCACGATTCCGATCAGCCGCATCGCGGAGGCTGCGTCGCGTCCGAACCGCGTGCTCGGGATGCACTTCTTCTCTCCCGTGCACAAGATGCCGCTGCTCGAGGTGATCGCGACCGGCGAGACCGACGACGACGCGATCGTCACGGCCGTGGCGTACGGCAAGCAGATCGGCAAGACGGTGATCGTCGTCAACGACGCGCCCGGCTTCTACACCACGCGCATCCTGTCGGCGTACATGAATGAGGCCGGGCGCCTCCTCGACGAGGGCGCCAGCATCCCAGCCGTCGATGCCGCGCTCACGAGCTTCGGCTTCCCCGTCGGTCCGATCACCCTGCTCGACGAGGTCGGCATCGACGTCGGTGGCAAGGTGGGGCAGGTGTTGAGCGAGGCATTCGGCGCTCGAATGGCGCCCAGTGATTCCCTTCGACGCGTCGTGGAGTCCGGCCGCACCGGCCGGAAGGGGCGCAAGGGCTTCTACCTGTACGACGAGTCGGGAAAAAAAGGCGAAGTCGACCCGTCGGTGTATGAGGTGCTGCCCGGCGGAGCGGAGCGCCGCGACGTGCCGGCGGACGAGATCCAGCGGCGGTGTGTGCTCGCGATGGTGAACGAGGCCGCGCTCTGTCTTGATGAAGGCGTGCTGCGCTCGCCTCGCGACGGCGATGTCGGTGCCGTGTTCGGGCTCGGCTTTCCGCCCTTTCGCGGCGGACCGTTCAGGTACGTGGACGCGCAGGGGGCTGCACGCGTCGTGGACGATCTGCACCAGTTAAACGAACGTTTTTCGGGACGATTCGCCCCGGCGGCGGTGTTGATACAGCACGCACGTACGCAGAAGCGGTTCTATCCGGCGCGCGGGAATCCGCTGGAGCCCGAACCGGTGTACTGATTTGTGACGATGGCCACAGGGCCAACTGACGCGTAATGTTCCGACGTGTACCATGGTAGTACAACGCGCTCTCGACTGTGACGGTAGATGCCGATGCAAGGTCCAGACGGTATGGAAAGCTCGGATGCGGCGCTCGTTGCTCGAGTGTTGCACGGTGAGGTGAACGCGTACGGCGCGCTCGTCTCACGCTACCGGGACAAGTACGCGCGATATGCGGTGCACATGCTGGGCAATCGGGAAGATGCGGAGGAGGCGTTGCAAGATGCCTTCACTCGCGCATACCGATCCCTCGCGCGCTGCGAGGACCCCGAGCGATTCGGCGCCTGGCTGTTCCGTATCCTCGTCAATCGCTGTCGGACGAGTGGGGCACGCCGCGTGCGAAGAGGGCAGACGTTCGTGCACGATGAGACTGCCTTGCTCAACGCATCGCAGGAGCATCCGGCAGAACAGACGATGTGGAGGGAGGAGATCGAGCGCGCCCTTGGCGAGCTCAGCGCAGACCAACGCGAAGCGTTTCTCCTGAAGTACGTGGAAGAACTCGGATACGACGAAATGGCGGAGATCACGGGGGTCGGGGTCTCAGCCTTGAAAATGCGGGTCATGCGCGCCTGTGATCGGCTGCGAGTCCTGCTGAGGGAGGTTCACAGTGCCTGATTTGGGTCGGACAACACTCGAGCTCATAGTCCAGGAGCTGCAGCGCCCGGTGGACGTCGACGAATCGTTCGACCGCCGGGTCATGGTCCGCGTGCGTCGCATGCAGGCGGAGCGCCGGCCGCACCTCGCGGGCGACTGGCTGGGCGCCGCGGTCAACC
>DATEOG010000346.1:0-8326 GCA_035274345.1 Gemmatimonadaceae bacterium | reverse complement strand
CGTCGATGGGTTCCGCTTCGACCTCGCGCCCGTGCTTGCCCGCGAGCTGGTGGAAGTGGATCGATTCGCGAGCTTCTTCGACACCATCCAGCAGGATCCGACTCTCGCCCGCGTGAAGCTGATCGCCGAGCCGTGGGACGTGGGGCCGGGGGGCTACCAGGTGGGGAACTTCCCCGTCGGGTGGGCGGAGTGGAACGGGAAGTACCGCGACTGCCTCCGCCGCTTCTGGCGCGGCGACCGCGGCGTGGTGCCGGAGCTCGCGTCGCGCCTCTCCGGGTCGAGCGACATCTACGCGTGGAGCGACCGCGCGGCGTACGCGAGCGTGAACTTCGTGACCGCGCACGACGGCTACACGCTGCGCGACCTCGTGAGCTACGAGCAGAAGCACAATCACGCGAACGGCGAGAACAACCAGGACGGTCACAACGACAACATCAGCCGCAACTGGGGCGCTGAGGGGGAGGTCGACGATCCGGAGGTCATCGACTTGCGCTACCGGCTCATGCGGACGTTTCTGGCGACGCTGGCGTTCTCGCAGGGTGTTCCGATGCTCGCGCACGGCGACGAATGCGCGCGCACGCAGCGGGGAAACAACAACGCCTACGCGCAGGACAACGAGCTCACCTGGATGCCGTGGGACCTCACCGAGCAGCAGAAGCAGCTGCAGGCGTTCACGCGGAAGCTGCTGGCGCTCCGGCAGGCACACCCGGTGCTGCGCCGCCGCCACTTTTTTCGCGGGGCGCTGCTCGAGGGCTCCAAGCGGAAGGACGTGACGTGGCTGCGGCCCGACACGACGGAGCTGAAGGACGAGGACTGGGGCGATGCGGAGCTGCAGTGCTTCGGCATGCTGATCGACGGCATGGCGACGGACGAGGTCGACGACCGTGGCCACACGGTGTCCGGCGACACGCTCCTGGTATTGTTGAACGGGGGCGAGACGCCGGTGCGGTTCACCCTGCCGGCGCTGGGCGAGATGAAGATCTGGGTGGTGATGGTGGACACGGCGAAGCACGAGCTGCCGGTCGTGCGGCGAGGACGCGTGACGGTGGACCCGCACACGCTGATGCTGCTGCGCTACGGCACGGACCGACGGATCGCGACGAGCGCCGACGTGCGACACGATCCGCTCACGCCGAAGGAGCGACACACACCATGAGCGACCGATGAGCGAGACACGCCGAGCGCCGACGAACGCGGCCAAGGCCCGCGCCGTGTCGGAGACGCCGATCCCGAGCATGGATGCCGGCGAGCGCGCAGCGCTGCGCGAGGGACGTCACGGCAATCCGCATCAGGTGCTGGGCGCGCACGAGGCCAACGCCGCCGGCGTGCCAGGGATCGTCGTGCGTGTGTACCAACCCGCGGCGGCGGACTGCGCCGCGGTCGTGCACGGCGTGGTGACGCCGCTGCGTCAGGAGGGCGACGGCTTCTTCGCCGCGTTCTTCCCCGGCGCCACGATGCCGTTCCGCTATCACCTGCGGTTCATCAACGAGGACGGCACGACGTGGGAGCGCGGCGACGCGTACCGCCACTGGCCGTCGCTCGGCGAGATGGACCTCTATCTGTTCCGCGAGGGAACGCACCGCCGGCTGTGGGAGATGCTCGGCGCGCACCTCCGCGAGATGGACGGTGACGAGGGGACGTCGTTCTCGGTGTGGGCACCCAACGCCGAGCGCGTCAGCGTGGTCGGCGACTGGTGCCACTGGGACGGCAGGCAGTTCCCGATGCGGCGCATGGGGGACAGCGGGCTGTGGGAGCTCTTCATCCCCGGCGTGCGCGAGAACGCGCTGTACAAGTACGAGCTGCGCACGAAGGACGGCAGTCTCCGCGTGAAGACGGATCCCATCGCGCTCAAGACGGAGCAGGCGCCCAACACTGCGTCGATCGTCGTGCGCGAGCGCACGTATCCATGGAATGACGATCACTGGATGCGTGATCGTCCTCGGCGCGACTGGCCGCACGAGCCGATGCTGATCTACGAAGTGCACCTCGGTTCCTGGGCGCGCATCCCCGAGGAGGGGGACCGTGCGCTCAGCTATCGCGAGATCGCGCCGCGGCTCGCCGAGCACGTGAAGTCGCTCGGCTTCACGCACGTGGAGCTGTTGCCCGTGATGGAGCATCCGTTCTACGGATCGTGGGGCTACCAGGTCACCGGGTATTACGCGCCATCGTCACGCTACGGAACGCCGGATGATTTCCGCTTCCTCGTCGACACGCTGCACGCGGCGGGGATCGGCGTGCTGCTGGACTGGGTGCCGGCGCACTTCCCGAAGGACGACTTCGCCCTGCGCCATTTCGACGGGACGGCGCTGTACGAGCACGAGGATCCGCGGCTCGGCGAGCACCCGGACTGGGGGACGCTGATCTTCAACTACGGGCGGAAGGAGGTGCGCAACTTCCTCGTCGCCAACGCGCTGTACTGGCTGCACGAGTTCCACTGCGACGGCCTGCGCGTCGATGCCGTGGCGTCGATGCTCTACCTCGACTACAGCCGCAACCACGGCGAGTGGGTGCCGAACCGGTACGGCGGCCGCGAGAACCTCGAGGCGATCGACTTCCTGCGCGAGATGACGGCCGTCGTGAGCGAGGATGCACCCGGCTGCGTGACGATCGCCGAGGATTCGACCGCGTGGCCCGGCGTCACGCGGCCGCACAACGAGGGCGGGCTCGGCTTTACCTTCAAGTGGAACATGGGGTGGATGCACGACACGCTCGCCTACTTCGAGCGCGATCCGATCCATCGCCGGTACCATCAGGGCGAGCTGACGTTCGCGATGGTGTACGAGAACAGCGAGCACTTCATCATGCCCCTCTCGCACGACGAGATGGTGCACATGAAGGGATCGCTGTACGCGAAGATGCCGGGCGACCACTGGCAGAAGATGGCCAACCTGCGCGCGCTGTTCGCGTACCAGTTCACGCGGCCGGGCAAGTCCCTGCTGTTCATGGGCTCGGAGCTCGCGCCGTACGACGAATGGGCCCACGACCACTCGCTGCCGTGGCACCTGCTGGAGGATCCCTCGCGCAAGGCGATGCGCGACTATCTCGCGCGGCTCGCGCACGTGTACCGCGAGCTTCCGCCGCTCTGGCAGCGCGACGGCGATCATCGCGGCTTCGAGTGGATCGACGCGGGCGACGTGGATCATTCGGTGCTGTCGTACGTGCGGTGGACGGACCATGCGCACGTCGTGGTGATCCTGAACCTCACGCCGACGCCGCACGCGCACTACCGCATCGGCGTGCCGGAGGCGGCGACGTACGTGCGCGTGCTCGGCACCGACGACGCGCGCTGGGGCGGGAGCGGCTATCCCGTCGACGAGCGTGTGCGGACGGACGACGTGCCGTATCACGGCCGCCGATATTCGATACAGCTGTCGCTGCCACCGCTCTCGGCGCTCGTCCTCGCCCCGGAGCGTGTGGTGCCGGCCTCGCTGCTGCGGTGACCCGGCCGCCGCGGTGCTGATGTCGGAGCCTTCCGTGTCCACCGACCGTCCGACGCTGCGCCGCCTCGCGGCGCGGCTCGGCATCGCCGACGCGTACCTCGACCAGTCGGGAGGCGAGCAACGCGTCACCACCGACGCCACGCGCGAGCGGCTGCTCGCGGCGATGGGGATCGACGCCAGCACCGAGGAGCGCGCGCTGCACGCACTGCGGCGGCTTCGCCACGAGGCGCGGCGACAGTGGATCGAACCGGTGCGCGTGGTGCGCCAGCCCAGCCGCGCGCTGCGGCGGGTGCGCATCCGCGTGCCAACGCTGCACGTGCACGAGGTCCGCTGGACGCTGACGCTGCGCACGGAGGACGGGATCGCGTCCGAGTGGCGGGGTGTGGTGCATGGCGGGCAGGCGCGACGGATCGATCTCGAGCTGCCGGTGGTGCCGCCGCTCGGCTATCACGATCTCACGATCGAGCTGGAGGCGGGACACGAGCGCCACAGCGCGACGCAGCGGCTGATCGTCGTGCCCGCGCGATGCACGCCGCCCGAGGCGCGCCTGCAGGGGCGACGCGGATTCGGGATCACGGCGAACCTCTACACCGTGCGCAGCGCGCGGAACTGGGGCGCCGGCGACCTCAGCGATCTCTCGGCGCTCGCCGAGTGGACTGCGCAAGCGGGGGGCGACTTCGTCGGCGTCAACCCGCTGCACGCGCTGCGCAACTCGGGCTACGACGTGAGCCCGTACTCGCCGATCACGCGGCTGTTCCGCAACCCGCTGTACATCGCGGTGGAGAACATTCCCGAGCTCGCGTACGACACCTGGGCGCGGGAGCGGATCGCATCGCCCGAGGTCCAGGCGGAGCTGGCCGAGCTGCGCGACGCGCACATGATCGACTACGGGCGCGTGATGGCGGTGCGTGCGTCGATCCTCGACTCGCTGTTCCGCACCTTCCTGACGCACGAGCGCGACGGCGCGACGGCGCGCGGACGTGCCTACGCGAAGTACGTGGAGCGCGAGGATCCGCAGCTCACGCAGTTCGCGACCTTCATGGCGATCTCGGAGCGTGAGGGGCCCGACGCTCGCCAATGGCCCGAGCCGCTGCGCGACGCGAATGGCGCCGCGGTGGCGGCGCTGCGCACGGAGCTGGCCGAGCGAGTGGACTTTCATCGCTGGCTCCAGTTCGAGATGGATCGACAGCTGAGCTGTGTAGCGTCCGACGCGACGCGAGCGGGGCTGGCCCTCGGCGTCTATCAGGACCTCGCCGTGGGCTCGGCGCCGTCGGGAAGCGACGTGTGGGCCAATCCGGGATTGTTCGTCCCCGAGGCGACGGTCGGCGCGCCTCCCGACATGTACTCCGAGGAAGGACAGAACTGGGGACTGCCGGCAATCAATCCGCACGTGCTGCGCGAGACGGGCTACGACTACTGGGTCCGACTGCTCCGCGCCGGTTTCCGGCACGCGGGCGCACTGCGACTCGACCACGCGCTCGGCTTGTTCCGGATGTTCTGGGTCCCGATCGGCGCGCCGGCGCGCGAAGGGACGTTCGTGAAGTCGTTCGCGAACGACCTGTTCGGGATCCTCGCGCTGGAGAGCGTGCGGCACGGCGCGCTCGTCGTGGGCGAAGATCTGGGCACCGTGCCCCCCGAGGTGCCGAAGGTGCTGCAGCGGTGGGGAGTGCTGGGCTCCAAGGTCGTCGTGTTCGAGCGCGGCTTCCACACCGGACGGTTCCGCCCCGCGGGCGAGTATCCGCGCCTCGCGCTCGCCACGGTGAACACGCACGATCTGCCGCCGCTCGTCGGGTGGCTGGAGCAGCGCGACATCATCCTGCGCAGCGAGGTCGGAGACCTCACCGACGCCGAGCAGCAGCGCGGCATGCGCGACGGACGCACGAGCGACCGCTGGGCGCTGATCGAGCTGCTGATCGATGCGGGCCTGCTCCCCGAGTCGGCGCGCGACAACGTGCGCTCGGAGCCGTTGATCGCCGCGCTGCACGCGTTCTTGCGGCAGACGCCGTCCGCTCTCGTCGGTCTCGCGCTCGACGACCTCGCGCGCGAGGCCGAGCCGGTGAACATCCCCGGGATCTGGCAGGACAAGTACCAGAGCTGGTCGCGCCGCATGCGCGAGCCGCTGGAGACGCTGCTGGCCGATCCGGCGACGACGCGGATGCTCGGTGAGGTAGCGTTGGTGCCGTCGCCGTCGTGAGCGGGATGCGCGGGTTTGGGATGCGCGGGTGCGTCGCGGCCTTCGGTTTTGGTCGCGCCCTTGGCCAAGAGCATTCCACTCCTCGTCGCCCCTGCGCTTACACGCTGCGAGCCTCGCGATACGGCTGCGAGTCTCTTGCTACGCGCAAGGGCTCCTCGTCGCGGAACGCTCTCGGCCTTGTCATGCACTATGGCATCGACGGCTGGCGCTGCGAGAGCTCATCGACGCAGCTACGAACGCATCCCGCCCGAGAACCGGTCCGGGTCAACGCAGTACGACCGCGCCCCCACACGGGGGAGGGCGGTCCGACGACGTTTGGGGTGTGCGTCGTCGCGCCAGCAACCATGAGTGCCCTCGTGAGATCGCAGGCCGCGAGCGTTCCCGAAGGAAGAGCCTCGGGCGTAGCAAGAGACTCGGCGGGCTGTTTCGCCGAGGCTCGCAGCGTGTAAGCCCGTGGCGACGACGCAGGGTATGCTCGCGGCCGTCCAGCGCAAAGAAGCCAGCCCGACATGACAATCGGCGCCGCACCCGCGCACCCGCGCACTCCCGCAGCTGCGAGAGCTCTCACCGCGACCTACCGCATCCAGCTCAACAGCGCCTTCACATTGAAGGATGCGCGCGCGCGCGTTCCATATCTGCACGCGCTCGGCGTGTCGCACCTGTACTGCTCGCCGGTGCTCGCGGCGCGCGCGGGGAGCACGCATGGGTACGACGTCGCCGATCCGACGCAGGTGAATCCGGAGCTCGGTGGCGACGCGGCGTTCGTCGCGCTGGCCGAAACGGCGCACGAGCACGGGATGGGTCTCGTGCTCGACATCGTGCCGAACCACATGGGGATCGGCGCCGACAACCCGTACTGGGACGACGTGCTGGCGCACGGGCCGACGTCGCGGTACGCCCACTGGTTCGACGTGCAGTGGCGCGCCGAGACGAAGCGGCTGGCGAACAAGGTGCAGCTGCCGGTGCTCGGCGACTCGCTGGAGAACGTGCTGGAGGCCGGCGAGCTCTCGCTCGAAGTCACCGGGTACGGCGCGCGCGTGCGGTACTTCGACCACAGCTTCCCGCTCGATCCGGCGACGTATCCGCCCGAGATCGAGCTCGCGCTGCGCGATCCGTCGGCGCTCCCCGCGGTGAGCGAGTGGAGCGAGGGGGATGAGGGGCGCGAGCGGATGCGCGCGCTGCTCGAGCGACAGCATTACGTGCTCGACTTCTGGCGAGCGGCGAGCCGCGACATCAACTACCGCCGTTTCTTCGACGTCAACGAGCTCATCGCGCTCAAGGTCGAGGACGCGGAGGTGTTCGAGGCGACGCACCGGACGGTGTTGCAGTTCGTGGCGGACGGCCTCGTGGACGGTCTCCGCATCGACCACATCGACGGACTGCTCGAGCCGCGGCGCTACCTCGAACGGCTCCGGGCCGCGGTGGACGCGCGCCAGGCGCCGGTGAGCGGCGTTCGATTCCCGATCGTCGTGGAGAAGATCCTCGCGCCTGGCGAGTCGCTCCCCGCCGACTGGCCGGTGGACGGCACGACGGGCTACGAGTTCATGACGACGCTCGAGGACGTGTTCATCGATCCGGCTGGGTACGCGCAGCTCGAGTCGCGCTATCGCGGAGGACGTGACGCACCGGACTTCCACGCCGTGGCGTACGCGTCGAAGCGTGCGGTGCTGCGCAACGCGCTCAACGCCGACGTGCGGCGCGTCGCGCCGATGCTGGCGTCGCTGGCGAAGCAGGCGAAGTGGCCGGCGAAGTCGATCGCGGCGTACGCGGGCGCCATCGTCGAGGTGGTGGCGGCGCTGCCGGTGTATCGCACGTACATGGACGCCGAGCGTCCGGAGGCGGAGGGCTCCGATCGCGTGATGCTGCAACGCGCGTTCGCCGAAGCGCGTGAGAGGTTCCTGGCCGACGCGGAGGGGTTGGAGGCGCTCGAGCGCGTGCTGCTCGGCCAGTGGCGCGACGCGTCGCCGGAGCTGGCGCGCGCGCGGCTCGCCTTCGTGCTGCGGCTGCAGCAGCTCACCGGCCCCGCCGCGGCGAAGGGGGTGGAGGACACGGCGCTCTACGTCTACGCGCCGCTGGCGTCACGCAACGAGGTGGGGGGCGATCCGGGGGTGCCGTTGGAGGGCGCGGTGGAGCGCCTGCATGCGCTGCTCGCCGCACGTGCCGAGCTGTCGCCGCGCGCCCTGAACGCCGTGAACACGCACGACACCAAGCGGAGCGCCGACGTGCGCTCTCGGCTCGACGCGCTGAGCGAGCACGCCGCGTCGTGGGAGCGCCGCATCCGGATGTGGCGCCGCCGGCACCGGGCGTTGCGGCGGCTCGTCCGGGGCCGTCTCGCACCGACGCGCACGACGGACTACTTCATCTATCAGGCGCTCGTCGGCATCTGGCCGATCGGGAGCGGCACCGTGCACGAGGATTCAGGGGCGGTGACCGAGCTTCGCACGCGGCTCACCGAGTACGTCGAGAAGGCGGTGCGCGAGGCGAAGGTGAGCACCAGCTGGACCGACCCGGACGTCGATTACGAAGGGGCGGTCTGGGCGTTCACCGCGGCGCTGCTGGATCGCACGTCCCCCGCGCGCTACCTGCGCGACATCGCCCCGCTGGTCACCGAGGTGGCCGCGGCGGGGATCTGGAACTCTCTGTCGCGCCTCGTGGTGCAGCTCGCCGCGCCTGGCGTGCCGGACGTGTATCG
>DATEOG010000345.1:0-2112 GCA_035274345.1 Gemmatimonadaceae bacterium | reverse complement strand
GAAGGCGGGGGGATCCGCTTCGGGCCGATCGTGGATGGTCGCTTCCTCACGGAGAATCCCGCCGAGACGTTTGCGGCGGGCCGGCAGAACGACGTGCCGACGATCGAAGGGCTGAACGCCGACGAGGGAAGTGCGTCGCCGACGTACGGCCGCGCCACGGCCGCGCAGTTCAAGGAGCAGATCACGCAACGCTACGGTGAGCGCGCGACGCAGTTCCTCGCGGTCTATCCGATGGCGACGGAGGAGGACGCGCGTCGCGTGCAGATCGAGAGCGGTCGCGACGCCGGGGTCGCGGGGGTGATGCAGATGCTGTCCGAGCGCGCGAAGACCTCCCGCACGCCGGCGTACGGCTACTTCTTCGACCACGCGATCCCGTGGCCGGACAAGCCGCAGTTCGGTGCGTTCCACACGTCGGAAGTTCCGTACGTCTTCGGCACGCTCGACAAGCTGAAGCGGCCGTGGACCGACGTGGACCGGCGACTCTCGACGACGATGATGACCTACTGGCTCAACTTCGCGACGTCGGGCGATCCGAACGGCTTCGGGGTACCTACGTGGCCGGCGTACTCGGAGGCGCGCCCGACCCTGCTGCGCATCGGCGACCGCGTCGGGCCGATGGAACCGCTGCCTTCGCAGCGGCTCGAGCTGTTCAATCGTTGATCGTGCAGCGCCGATCGCCACCCACACGCCGCACTTCCCCAGGACGATGACTCTCCGATCGCTCTCCGCCACGCTCGTTCTCCTCGCCGCCATCGCGTATCGCGCGCCTGCGCAGTCCGCACTTCCGCGCAGCACTCCCGAGGCACAGGGGATCTCGTCCGCGGCGATCCAGTCGTTCGTCCAGGCGGCGGACACGGGCATCGACGGGATGAACAGCTTCATGCTCGTGCGGCACGGCCGCGTGGTGGCCGAGGGGTGGTGGGGCCCATACGACGCACGAACGCCGCACGTGCTCTACTCGCTGAGCAAGAGCTTCACCTCCACGGCGGTGGGGCTGGCGATCGCCGAGGGGAAGCTCAGCCTCGACGACGAGGTGACGAAGTTCTTCCCGGACGAGGCGCCGGCGCAGCCGTCGGCGAATCTCCGCGCGATGCGCGTGCGCGACCTGCTGCGCATGAACACGGGCCACGTCACCGAGCCGCGGCTGTTCGGCCAGGTGGACTCGTCGATGCGGAGCGCCACGTGGGTGAAGCGGTTCTTCGAGCATCCGGTGACGTACAAGCCGGGTACGCACTTCCTGTACAACAGCCCCGCCACGTACATGCTGTCGGCGATCGTGCAGAAGGTCACCGGGCAGCGCGTGCTCGACTACCTGCAGCCGCGGCTGTTCGCGCCGCTCGACATCGCGCGTCCGACGTGGGTGCAGAGTCCCGAGGGGATCGACGCCGGCGCATATGGGCTCAACGTCCGCACGGAAGACATCGCGAAGTTCGGGCAGATGTACCTGCAGAAGGGCCGTTGGAACGGCAAGCAGCTGATTCCCGCCGCGTGGGTGGAGGAGGCGACGGCGCGTCAGACGTCGAACGGCTCGAGCCCGCGCAGTGACTGGGACCAGGGCTACGGCTACCAGTTCTGGCAGTCGCGCCATGGCTATCGGGGGGACGGCGCGTTCGGGCAGTACATGCTGATCCTCCCGCAGTACGACGCCGTGGTGGCGATCACGAGCGGCGTGCGCGACATGCAGTCGGTGATGAGCCTCGTGTGGGACAAGCTGCTCCCCGAGATGCAGTCCGGTCCCGTGCCCGAAGACGCCTCGGCTCGCCGCGCGCTCACGGCGAAGATCGGCGGCCTGAGGATGCACACTCCGGCGGGGAGCGCGACGTCGCCGCTGGCGAAGGCCATCAGCGGCAAGTGGTACGCGCTGGCCGAGAACCCGCGCGGGCTGCGTGCCGTGTCACTCGACCTCACGTCGAAGACACCGGCGCTCCTCGTGCGCACGGCAACGTTCGAGACGCGCACGCCGCTCGGCATGGGCACCTGGGCGCGCACCACGCCGGGATTCGCAAACGGGATCGAGCGGATGTTGAGCGTGCCCGAGCGCCCGCAGGTAGCGGCGAGCGGCGCATGGACGGCGGACAGCGTGTTTCGCGTGAAGCTGGTCGCGCCTGAGAC
>DATEOG010000344.1:0-13340 GCA_035274345.1 Gemmatimonadaceae bacterium | reverse complement strand
GTACGCGTCAGCGCCGCGTCTTCCTGCGGTGTGCGCACCGCGGAGATCGGGATGGGCACGCTGTCCGCGCCAGCCAGCTGAAAGTTGCCGGCGGGGAATCGCTGCGATGGATCGAGGAGGCGGTCGAAGGTCACGCGAAGTGTCACCGAGTCGGCCACGTTCACGGAGACGATGCGCGCGGGCAGCGTGTCGCGCGACGCGGCGAGCAGCTCGACCGGCGCCGTCTGCGGCGCGGTCACACGGACGGTATCGAAGGATTCGCCGCGGTCCGCTTTATGGTTCTGATTCTGGTCGACCGTCGCGCGCACGAGATAGGAGCCGGGAGTCAGCGGGCCTACGGCGAAGCGTCCACCCGAATCGGTCTGCGCGAGGTAGATCACGCTGTCGGGTGTGACGGCCTCGATGAGCGCCCGCACCAGCGGCTGCTCGGTTCCCCAGTCGAACGCGATCCCGGTGATCCGCAGCGTCGAGATCGTCGGCCCGGTGGAGAACACGATCGTGGCGCCCGACTTCATGGAGTTGTTGCGAAGATCGGTCAGTCCGGGGAGCAGCGTGATCGTGTACGCCGTGTTCGGCCGGAAGCCGTGCCGGGGCCGGACGTCGATCCGCGAGCGATGATAGTCCACGCGCGGCGTGCCGTCGGATGGCGACACGAGGAACATGTTGGTGACGTCCTGCGCGTCGGTGCCGCGGTCGTTGATCGTCTCGTCGAAGTAGAACGTCGCCTCCTTCGCCGAGAAGTTCACCGCATTCGTATCGGGGGTGACGCGCAGCAGCCGGGGCGGGGAGCGGTCTTCGGGTCCCCCGGGTGGTGGACCTGCCGAGGCGCAGGCGACGAGGACGAGCGAGGCAGCGATCAGGCCGCGCCGCACAAACCCTCGATTCGCGAGCGCATCACGTCGCGCCGGGCGCGCCACTCGTCCGCCTTCACCCGCTCGGAGTCGACGACGTTCGCCGGTGCGCGCTCGAGGAAGCCGGGGTTCGCCAGGCGACCCTCGAGCGCGGTGAGCTGCTTCTCGAGCCCCGCGAGCTCGGTGCGCAGACGCGCGCATTCCTTCCCGACGTCGATGAGTCCCTCGAGCGGCACGATGAGCTCCGTGCCGCCCGGGATGATGACGTTGGCCGCCGCACCGCTCGGCGCCGACTCGACGAAGGCGAGCGTCGTCTTCGCCAGCCGAGCGATCAGCGCGGACTCCTCGCCGAGCATCAGCCGCGACGCGGGCGAGGCGACGACGAACGCGTCGACCGACTTGTTCGGCGCGACGCCGTACTCCGAGCGCACGCGCCGCATCGCCTCGACGACGTCACGCAGGAGATCGAACTCGCCGACGATCGGGCTCGACGCGGCGTCGGGACGGGCGACGGGCCAGTCCGCCGTGGTGAGAAACGTTCCGTCGACGTGACCGGGCAGGCGCTGCCAGAGCGCCTCGGTCACGAAGGGCACGATCGGGTGGAGGAGGCGGAGCGCCTGGTCGAACACGTGCGCGAGCACTGCGCGCGCGACCTGCTGGTCGTCGCCCGGCGTGAGCAGCCGCGTCTTGATCGCTTCCAGATACCAGTCGGCGAGCTCGTTCCACACGAAGCGGCGCGCCGTCTCGGCGTACTCGTTGAGTCGCAACCCCGCACCCAGCTCCTCCCGGCGCCACACGTCGCGCGCGGGAGCGAGCGGGCCGATCGCGCGATCGCTCTCGCGAATCGCGACGTCGAGCCGATCGAGGATCCACACGTCGGCACGCGCAAGCGTCCTCGGATCGAGCGCGTCGATCGGAAGGACCGGATCGCCACCCACGTTGGTGAGCAGGAACCGGCCGATGTTCCAGAGCTTCGTGGCGAAGTTGCGGCCCGTGGCGAACGACTTTTCCAGGTCGGCCGGATCGAGCATGACGTCCGCGCCGAGTCCCATCCCGGACACGAGCGTCCAGCGCAGCGCGTCCGCGCCGTAGAGGCGCACGACGTCGAGCGGGTCGATGCCGTTGCCGAGCGACTTCGACATCTTGCGGCCCTGCGTGTCGCGCGCTGTTCCATGCAAATAAACGGAATGAAACGGCGCATCGCCCATGAACGCATACCCGGACATGATCATGCGCGCGACCCAGAAGAACAGGATCTCCGGCGCGGTCACCAGCACGTCGGTCGGATAGAACCGTCGCAGGTCGGTCGACTGCTCGTTCGGCCAGCCCAGCGTCGAGATGGGCCACAGCCAGCTCGAGAACCACGTGTCGAGCACGTCTTCGTCCTGCGTGACGGGACTGCCGCAATGCGGACACTCCGTCGGATCCTCGCGCGAGACGATCACATCCTGAGGCGGGTCGCAGTCGCGGCAGTACCACACCGGCACGCGGTGTCCCCACCACAGCTGTCGCGAGATGTTCCAGTCGCGGATGTTGGACATCCAGTGCTCGTACACGCCGATCCATTTCTCGGGGAGCAGCCGGATGCGACCGCTGCGGACACCTTCGAGCGCGGGCTCGGCGAGCGGCGCCATGCGAACGAACCACTGATCCGACAGCCGCGGCTCGACGACCGTGTCGCAGCGGTAGCACCGACGCACGTTGTGCTGGTGCACTTCCTTGTGCTCGAGCCGGCCGAGCGACTGCAGCATCTCGACGATGCGCTCGCGTGCCGCGAATCGCTCCAGGCCGCGGAGCTCTCCCGGAACGCGTCCGTCGGCGTCAGCCACCTCGCGCAGAATGCCGTGCTCGTCGATCACGACCGGCATGGCGAGCGCATGCCGGCGTCCGACCTCGAAGTCGTTGGCGTCGTGCGCGGGGGTGATCTTCACCACGCCGGTGCCGAACTCCGGATCGGCGTAGTCGTCGGCGACGATCGGGATCGGGATGTTCAGAATCGGCAGCAGGACGTGCTTGCCGATGAGCCCCTGATAGCGCTCGTCGTTCGGATTGACGGCGACGGCGACGTCGCCGAGCATCGTCTCGGGACGCGTCGTCGCGACGGAGAGCGCGCGTCGCGTTTCGCCGGCCGGCAGCTCCGCTTCGACGATGGGGTACGACAGGTGATAGAGCGCGCCCGTGGTCTCCGTGGGCTCGGCCTCCTCGTCGGAGAGCGAGGTGAGGCAGCGCGGGCACCAATGGATGACGCGATGGCCGCGATAGATCAGCCCGCGCTCGTACAGGCGCACGAACGCCTCGCGCACCGCGGTGCTCAGCTCGGGGCTGAAGGTGTACGCCGTTCTCGACCAGTCGGCCGAGCAGCCGATGGCCTGGAGCTGCTGAAGAATGACGCCGCCCGTCTCGCTGACGAACTCCCGCGTGCGTGTCACGAACGCCTCGCGTCCGACATCCTGCCGAGTCAGCCCTTCCTTGGCCAGCTGCTTCTCGATGATGTTCTGCGTCGCGATGCCGGCGTGGTCGGTGCCGGGAACCCAGAGCGTCTCGCGTCCCTTCATGCGGCCCCACCGCACGAGGACGTCCTGGACGGTGTTGTTCAGCCCGTGGCCGACGTGAAGGATCGCCGTGACGTTCGGAGGCGGCATGACGAGGGTGTACGGATCACGCTCGTCGCTGTCCGATGCATCGGCGTTCGCTCGCTCGCTCGGCGGGCGCACGCGGGAAGCGTCGGCCGTGAAGCAGCCGGCCTGGAGCCACCGCGCATAGATCGCCGGCTCGGTGGCGGCGGGATCGTACTGCGCGGGCAGCTGGCCTGCCGGCAGACCAGGGTCGGACGCGGGATCCAACGCGATATCCGACTGGTCACCGTTCCTCGTGGGCTCAGGCACGGGCGATCACGAGGTACTGCCCTCCGAGCGCAACGCGTTCGAGCGCGGGTTCCAGGGGACGAAAGGCTCGGAGGAAGTTCGGGAAGAAGAAACAGAAGACCTGGGAATGGACGCGGAATCCGGCGCGGCGGAGTAGCCGCACGGCCTCCGGAGGAGGGAGGGGGATGGCGTCGCGATCGAACGGGATTCGATGCATGACGAGCCGCGTCCCGGGGTTCCAGGGATTGTTCTCCCAGAACGCGCAGACACCCCCCGGGGCGAGCGCTCGCCGCATCGACTCCGCAGCGGCAAGCCGATCCGCGGGGGGAATGTGGTGAAAGGTGCCGTTCGTAAAGACGAGGTCGAAGCCGGCCTGGTCGACGGAGTCGGGCAGTCCAAAGGTGACCGCGACGCCGCTGGCAGACGCTTCGGGCGACACGAATGATCGCCGGGCGACCTCCAGGCACGCCGACGACACGTCGAGCCCGTGCAGATGCGTCAGCGCCGGGAACGCGGCGTTGAGATGCGGCACGGCGGAGCCGACGCCACAGCCATAGTCGAGCACGCGCCGCACGGAGTGCCCCAATGCCTCACACGCGCGCGCGGTGCGCGCCGCGCGGCCCGCCGCGAAGTAGTCCTTGGTCTCGCCGGTGACGGAGACGCCACGCGCCAGGGCTTCGTCGTAGTCCCCGGCATACGCGTCGAACGTCGGCGAATCGGCGTCGTGCTGCGGCATGGGCTTCCGGTGCATGGTCGCGCGTCGGTGCCGCTCCGACGAGAGCGGGGGGGAACGGAGTACTGCGCTGCTGTCAGCGGCTCGACTACGCGACATGACCCGCGGAAGTTAACCCGCGGGTCAGGTCGGTTGAAAGTCACTCAGGGGCGTCGCGACGCCCCGAGCTCACTCATGCGTCGGCGGTCGGATCGGCCACGTGATCGGCCTTCGGCACGCCCGTCGGGGCGACCGGAGAACCGCCCGTGCGGTCACCCTTGGCGGCCTTCTTCGCGGTCGTGCGACGCTCGGCGATTCCGGCCGTATCGTCGGCGGCATGCTGGAGCTCGTGGTCCGCCTTCGTCCACCGCTCCTCGAGCTCGACGCGCGGCGTCTCGTGCCGGTCGGGCTCGTCCGACGTGCCCTGGCGACGACGGCCGGTGCCGATCGTGCGCCCTTCCCAGCGCGCCTCGGTGAGCGCGTCGTCGCCCTCCTCGAAGCGGCGCGAGTGATCGCGGATGCGCTCCTCGACGTCGCCGACGGCGATGCGATTGACGACGGTTTCCACGCCGGGGACGCCGCGCGCGATGACCACCGCGTGGTCCGCCTCGTCCTCGCTGTTCACCCATCCCGCGAGCTCGATCGTCTCCTCGCCGATCCCGCCGATGTCGACCGCGCGCTCGGCGAGAATCGGGTCGTTGCGGAACGCCTCGAGGACGCGCTCCTCGAGCGCTTCGTTCGGCACCCCTTCGTCCTCCAGCTCGTCGTAGTCGTCCTCGTACTCGCTGAAGTCGTCGGCGACGACGGGGGCGCCCACCGCTTCGTCCTCGTCGCTTCCGGCAAGACCACGGCGCTTGACCGACTCCACGAGTCCACTGAACCCGCCGACGCGCTGAGCGACCAGCATCCCCACGGCGAATCCGGCAACGGCGCCGAGCAATGCAGTCGTGATCGTGCCCCCGAGGGACGACTCGTCGTCATCCTCAAAACGCAGATATGGCATAGCGGAAAACCTGTGGCGTAGGGTCAGCCGCAAGGATAGCTTACGACTGAAAGTTTCGCGAAGCGGTGCAAGAAGAAGGCCGCCCGCCGCCCCCCAGAAACCAGCCTGCAGATGCGTCCTACGCGAGAGGTTCGGGTAGAGCCCGACGTGACGGAGACGGAGAACGACGTCTCCTATCGCAAGATCGTGCTCTGGCTGGTGGTGGGCCTCGCGATCGTCGCCGGCGTCGTGTCCTACTTCAAGTACGCGAAGCTCCTCGCGCCACTGTTGGGGTGAACGCGGCCGGACCCGTTCCACAGACTCACACATGATCGACCGCGCTACGGCTCCCGTCCCACAGGACGCCGAGCTGACTTTGGTCCTGCCCGACGGTGCGACGCGCAGCGTTGCGCCCGGCACGCTCCCCGCCGACGTCGTGCGCTCGATCGGCGAGCGGCTGCTCTCCGCCGCCGTCGCCGTGTCGGTCGACGGCGAGATTCAGGACCTGATGACTCCCCTGCGGAAGGGGGGCGCGTTCCGCGTTCTCACGGAGCGCGATCCCGAAGCGCTCGGCGTGCTGCGCCACTCCGCCGCGCACGTGCTGGCGACGGCCGTGCGACGACTGCGCCCCGACGCGAAGATCGGCTTCGGCCCGGCGATCGAGGACGGCTTCTACTACGACTTCGAGGTCTCGTCGCCGTTCACCCCGGAGGACCTCGAGGCGTTCGAGAAGGAGATGCGGAAGGTCGCGGGGGAGAAGTTCCCGTTCGTGCGCGAGGAAGTCGGACCGGTGGAAGCGCGGAAGCGGTTCGTCGACGATCCGCTCAAGCTCGAGCGCCTCGACGACTTCACCGATCCCAACGAGATCATCTCGACGTATACCGACGGGCCGTTCATCGACCTGTGCAAGGGGCCGCACGTTCCCGACACGGGGCGGCTCAAGCACTTCAAGCTGCTCAACACCGCCGGCGCGTACTGGCGCGGCGACGAGAAGCGGCAGATGCTGCAGCGCATCTACGGGACCGCGTGGTTCAAGAAGGACGAGCTCGACCAGTACCTCTATCGCCTCGAGGAGGCGAAGAAGCGCGACCATCGGAAGCTCGGGCGAGAGCTCGATCTGATCATGTTTCACCCGTACTCGCCGGGTGCGCCGTTCTGGACCGAGCGCGGGACGACGCTCTACAACCTCATCGTCGAGTACTGCCGCGAGCGGCAGCAGCGGGACTTCGCCGAGATCCGCACGCCGCTCCTGTTCAACAAGGGGCTGTGGGAGCTGTCCGGGCACTGGGGGAAGTACCGCGAGAACATGTTCCTCGTGCTCGATAACGAGACGGGAGAGCACGACATCTCGCTCAAGCCGATGAACTGCCCGTCGCACTATCTGTTGTATCTCGCCAAGCGGCATTCGTATCGCGAGCTCCCGCTGCGCTACGTCACATTCGACGTGCTGCATCGGAACGAGGTGACGGGCGCGCTCAGCGGGCTCACGCGCGTGCGGCAGTTCTCGCAGGACGACTGTCACGTCTTTCTGCGCGAGGATCAGATCGCGAGCGAAGTGAGCTTCCTCATGAAGTTCATCCTCGACTACTACGAGTCCTTCGGCCTCACCGCGACGCTCAAGTTCGCGACGCGGCCCGAGCAGCGGATCGGCGAGGACGCACTGTGGGATCGCGCCGAAGGCGCGCTGCGCGCCGCGCTCGAGGCGACCGGGAAGCCATACGCGCTCAAGGAAGGCGACGGCGCGTTCTACGGACCCAAGATCGACTTCGACGTCACTGACTCGTTGGGGCGCGCGTGGCAGCTCGGCACCATCCAGCTCGACTACGCGGTGCCCGAGCGGTTCGATCTCACGTACGTCGGCGAGGACAACGCCGAGCATCGGCCGGTGGTGATCCACCGCGCGGTGAGCGGCTCGCTGGAGCGGTTCATCGCGATTCTCATCGAGCACTTCGCAGGCGCGTTCCCGACATGGCTCGCGCCGGAGCAGGTGCGCGTGCTGCCGATCTCGGAGGAGCAGGCGTCCGTCGCGGCCGCCATCGTGGAGCGCATGGTCGCCGCGGGGATCCGGGCGTCGCTGGATGCGCGGAGCGAGACGCTGAAATACCGCATCGCCGAAGGCGCGCGAATGAAGACGCCGTACATGTGCGTCATCGGCCGGCGCGAGGTGGAGGCGGATCAGGTGGCGGTGAACACGCGCGGGGCGGGCGAGGGGCAGAAGCCGGCGCCCGTGAGCGTGGACGAGTTCATCCGGCGAGTCACGCAGGAGATCGGCTCGCGCGCGCTCACGCTGAGCGCCGGTGCCATCTGAGCTGCTCCGGCGCTGCGTGCTGCGTGTGCGTCAGTGAGGGGGCGCGGACACAGGCCAGCGAGCACCGATGGTGCACACGTTGGTACCGATGCGCTGCATGAGGGCGACGAATCGCTGCTCGGCGTGCAGCGGCTCGAACATGGGATCACAGCCCGGGCTGCCGCTGATGGTCGGCAGCGTGAGTGAGTTGGCGGTGCGTTCGAGAGCGTCCAGCGCAGCAGCACGGTCCCCGAACGCCAGCGCGGCGAGCGCGACATCGCCGTGGGAGCGACGGGCGTCGGACTGGACATGCAGCGAGTCGCGGAGGTGGCGCGCCTCCGGCCAGCGCGCTGCGGCAGCGTAAGCCAGCACCTGGAGCCCACGGGTGCCAGGCAGCGGGGGGCCGAAACGCCTCGCCGTCTCGAGCGCGGCCAGGGCGCTGTCGGGAAAGCCACCGAAGAGGTGGATGCGCGCGAGCGTGTAGTAGCCGCGCGTGAATGTCGAGTCGAGCTCCGCCACGCGATGCGCAACGGCGAGTGCTTCGGGGAAGCGATTCGACAGGTACAGCGTCTGTGCGAGAGAGCTGGTGAACAGCGCGGAGAGCGGCTCGAGCTCGACGGCGCGCCGCTTCTCGATGAGCGCGGAGTCCCGCTTGCCGAGTCGCTCGAGATAGTCCGCGTACCACGAGTGCGCCGTCGGATCGAGTGGCGCGTTGGCGAGTGCGGCCCGGAAGTGCGGTCGCATCTCGGCGATGCGAAAGTGACGCGCGTTCACGTTCGCGAGTGCCAGGTGCGCATCGGCGATGGCCGGGTCGAGGGCGAGTGCTCGATCGGCGCTCGCCTGCGCCAGGTTCATCAGGCTATCGGTCGAGACGCTCGCATCGAAGAACGGCAAGACCACATACGAGAGCGCGAGTCCGGCGTGCGCCCGGGCGAAGTCGGGGTCGGCGGCGACGGCCTGGCGAAAATAGCCGATGGCGCGATTCAGGTTGCCCGCGCCGCGGCGCGACCAGAAGTAGCGGCCGTGGAGATAGAGGTCGTAGGCCCTGGCATCGCGCGTACCGCGAATCTGCGTGGCCATCGCCGTCCCTGGCGCGCGTAGCGTGGGTGCGAGCGCCGTCACGACCGCGCGCGTGAACTCGTCCTGTACCTGGAACACGTCGGCGCTCCGGCTCTCGAACGGCTCCGATGTCCAGATCACATGCCCGTCCGTGGTACTCGTGAGCTGCGCGGTGACACGAAGCCGTCCGCCGGCGCGGCGCACCGTGCCCTCGATGATCGCTGCCACGCCGAGCACGCGGCCGATCTCGCTCGCCGTCGCGCTCTTGCCGCGGAACGCATTGGACGACGCTCGGCCGGCGATACGCATTCCCGGCACCTTCACGAGCGCGTGCGCGAGCTCGTCGGAAAGACCATCGGAGAAATAGTCGTCGCTCCGATCACCGCCGGTGTTCGCAAATGGCATCACGGCGACCGAGGTGATCGGCGCGCCGACGTCCGGCGCCGAGGGGTCGGTAGCTGGCGTAGCGCGCGCGCGGTCGCGCAACGCGAGCGCACCAGCGCCGGCGAGGAGGAGCAACGAAGCCGCGCCAACCCAGAGCACGGGCCTGCGTACTCCGACGGTGGCGCTTCTGGACGTCGGATTCAATCCCGCCAGCAACTCGGCCGCGGTCGGCCGATCCGCCGGGGCCTTGGCGAGCGCGCGCATCACGAGCGCCGCCACCGCGGCGGGCACCCGAGATGCGAGCGATGACAACGGACGCGGGCGCTCGGTCAGGTGCGCGCTGATCAACTGAGGCGCCGTCGTCCAGGTGGCGAAGGGGTGTATGCCCGCGAGGAGCTCGTACGCCAGCACTCCCCAGGCGTAGACGTCCGCCTTTCCGTCGATCGCGCCCCCGGCGGCCTGCTCCGGCGACATGTAAGCCGGCGTGCCGATCGCCGTGCCGGCGCGCGTCAGGGTGGCAGTGCCCTTCTCGGGCTCTTCGCTCGTCCGCGACACGCTGATCGCCTTGGCGATGCCGAAGTCGGCCACCACTGCAGTGCCGCTCGAGAGGAGCACGTTCTCGGGCTTGATGTCGCGGTGGACCACGGCGTGCTCGTGCGCATACGCGAGAGCGCATGCGACGTCCCGGACGATCGAGAGAGCCTCGCTCGTGTCGAGGCGACCGCGCGCGAGCCGTCCGCGCAGCGACTCCCCGGCGACGAAGGGCATGGTGTAGTACGGCAACCCATCCGCCGTCTCACCCGCGGAGAGTACGGGGACGATGTGCGGCTCCTGGAGACGGGCCGCGAGTGCGATCTCACGCTGAAAGCGCTCGGCGCTCAGCTCCACCGCAAGCGTGGGGCTCACGACCTTCACGACTATCTCGCGCGCGAGGCGCTCGTCACGCGCCACGAAAACCCGTGCCATCGCCCCGCCGCCGAGCTCGCGCTCGATGGTATAGGCAGTACCCAGTGAGCGCTGGAGCTCCTCTCGCAGCGGGTCGGTCATCGGGTCGCTCGTCGGTGGCGGCTGGCGCGCATGGCCAACATACGTCCGACTCGGCACCGCGGCCATGAAGGTAGCCCCGCCGCTCCCGTATTACATTTCCATCATGCCCGACGCCACGCGCATCCCCGTCATCGTCTCGGCCGCTCGCACCCCGATCGGCAAGTTCCTCGGCGGGCTGTCGTCCGTCACGGCGCCCGAGCTCGGGGCGGTGGCGATCCGAGCCGCGCTCGAGCGCGCGGGCATCGACGGCGGCGAGGTGCAGGAAGTCATCATGGGCAACGTCATCCAGGGCGGGGTGGGGCAGGCTCCCGCTCGCCAGGCGCTGCTCAAGTCGGGGATTCCGGCCACCGTCAGCGCCGTGACGATCAACAAGGTCTGCGGCTCAGGGCTCAAGGCCGTGATGCTCGCCGCGCAGTCGATCAAGGCGGGGGACGCCGAAGTCGTCGTCGCGGGCGGGATGGAGTCGATGTCGAACGCGCCGTACTACGTGTACGGCATGCGCAACGGCGTGAAGCTGGGCGACCAGACGATGGTCGACGGCATGATCAAGGACGGACTGTGGTGCTCGTCATGCGACGTGCACATGGGGGGGCATGCCGAGTACACGGCGAAGAAGGCAGACATATCCAGACGGGAGCAGGATGAGTTTGCCGCCTCTTCGCACCGCAAGGCAGTCGAGGCGCAGCGCGGCGGAAAGTTCTCCGCCGAGATCGCGCCCGTGACCGTGAGCGGCCGCAAAGGCGACACGATCGTCGACACCGACGAGGGACCGCGCGCCGACAGCACCTCCGACTCGCTGGCGAAGCTGAAGCCGGCGTTCGGCAAGGGGAGTGACGCGTCGGTGACCGCCGGCAACGCGAGCTCCCTCAACGACGGCGCCGCGGCGCTCGTCGTGACGTCGCAGGCGTATGCCGAAGCGAACGGTCTCTCCGTGCTCGGCCGCGTGCGCGCCTACGCCACTGGCGCCGGCAACCCGCAGGAACTGTTCTTCGCGCCGATCACTGCCGTGCGCAACCTGATGAAGAAAGAAAATTCGAGCATCGGCGACTACGATCTGATCGAGGCGAACGAAGCGTTCGCGTCACAGGCGCTCGCCGACGGCGCGGGGCTCGAGTGGGACTGGGATCGCGTCAACGTGAACGGCGGTGCCATCGCGCTCGGTCACCCGATCGGCGCGAGCGGTGCGCGCGTGCTGACGACGCTGTTGTATGCTCTGAAGGACACGAATCTCACCACCGGCCTCGCGACGCTCTGCCTCGGCGGCGGCGACGCGGTGGCGCTCTCCGTCACCCGAGGGAAGTGAAATGACCACGCTGGCTCTCGCCGTCCGGACCCCCCGCAGCCGCGCGATCGGCATCGTGATCGCGGTGATCGCGCTCGCACTCGCGTCGCAGATCGCCATCCCGCTCCCGGGCACGCAGGTGCCGCTCACGCTGCAGCCGTTCGTCGTCGTGCTGGCCGGCTTGCTCATCGGCCCGATCGACGCCGCGGCGGCGATGGTGCTCTACCTCGTGGCCGGCATCGCGGGCGCGCCGGTGTTCGCACCGATCGGACTGCCCGGACTCGCGCGGCTGCTCGGCCCGACCGGTGGCTACCTGCTCGCGTACCCCGTCGCCGCGGCGGTGGCCGGATGGCTCGGCGCGGGACGCGAGCGATTCGGCGCGCGGCTCGTCGCAGCGGTCGCCGGCATTCTCGTCCTGTACGTCGGCGGACTGTCGCAGCTCTCGATCATCACCGGCAGCGTGACCACCGCGGCGGTGATGGGCGTTTTCCCCTTCGTCGCGGCCGATCTCCTCAAGGCCATCGTGGCGGCGGCACTGTCCGGACGCCGGAGCGGAACGAGTTCCTGACCGCCGAGCCGGAGACCGACGCACCCAGGACGCTCGGCCGCACGATCGCACTCGCCGTGGCGTTCCTCCTGCTCGTGATCGTGGCGGAGGTGGCGATCGCGTACGTCGTCGGCATGCTCGTCGGAATGGAGCGCGTCGGCTCGCAGTCGACCCAACTGCTCCAGGTCTCTCTCCAGCTCGTCGCCGCCGTCGTCGCGACGGCGATCATGCTTCGCTCGATCGACGTGCGTCCCTGGAGCGACGTTGGCATGGACCGTCGCGCGGCGCGTCCGCGCGTGCTGCTCGAGGCGTGGCTGCTCGGCGGAATGGCGATCGCGCTCGCATGCGGCGCGCTGCTCGCCCTCGGATGGCTGCGCATCGTGCCGGGACCCGAAGGCTCGTCGATGTCCGCCGCCTTCTCGCTCACTGCGTTTCTCATCGTCGCCGCGCTTGGCGAGGAGCTCATCAGCCGCGGTTATCTGCTCACGACGTTGCGTGACGGGCTCGGTGCCAAGACCGCGGTTGGCGTCACGAGCGTGCTGTTCGGCGCGGCGCACCTGCGCAACGCGGGGGTGACCGTGCAGTCGTTCTGCATCGTCACGCTCGCCGGTGTGTTCCTCGGCGCAATTCGTCTCGCGCTTCGCAGCGTGTACGCCTCGTCCGCGGCGCACGTCGCGTGGAACTGGGTGCTCGCCGTCGCCTTTCATGCGTCGGTGAGCGGGATCCGCTTCGACGCACCCGACTATCGCACCGTCGAACAGGGGCCCGACTGGCTCACCGGCGGCCAGTGGGGACCGGAAGGCGGGCTCGCTGCGGCGCTGGGCATGCTCGGTGTGTTGGCCTATCTCCATCGCACGCGGCCTCGACGCCGCGAGGAGTCGTAGACACGTGAGCGATCACATCGCCGTAGTGGGCGCCGGGCAGATGGGGAACGGGATCGCGCACGTGTTCGCACAGCACGGATTCGCCGTCACGATGATCGACGTCGCCGAGGGGGCGCTCGGCCGGGGACGTTCGACGATCGAGAAGAACCTCGACCGCCAGATCGCGAAGGGCACCGTCCCCGCCGCGGAGCGCGACGCGATTCTCGGCCGCGTGACGACGAGCACGTCGCTGCACTCGGTACGCGGCGCGGCGCTGGTCGTCGAGGCGGCGACTGAAAACCGCGAGCTCAAGTTCCAGATCTTCACCGATCTCGATCGGCACGCCGACGGGGGAGCCGTGTTGGCGACGAACACCAGCTCGATCTCGATCACCGAGATCGCGGGCCGAACCTCGCGCCCCGATCGCGTGATCGGCATGCACTTCATGAATCCGGTGCCGCT
>DATEOG010000343.1:0-5717 GCA_035274345.1 Gemmatimonadaceae bacterium | reverse complement strand
CGACTCGCTGGCTGGCGTCGGCGGCGGTCGTCGTGCTCGCCGTGACGGCCGGCGCGCTGGCGTGGATGCGCGCGAGCGGCGCGCCGAGCGGCGTCGATCCGCGGAAGTCGTTCTTCGTCGCGCCCTTCGAGATTCTCGGCGGTGGCGAGCAGCTCGCCTGGCTGCGAGAGGGAAGCGCGAGCATGCTCACGCTCAACCTCGCGCAGTGGTCCGACCTCAACGTCGTGAGCTACGAGCGCGGACTCGATCTGCTGCGCGAGTCGCGGCTCGACACGGCGCGCCGCATCGGACTCGCCGAAGCGCGTGCGATGGCTCGCAAGGCCGGGGTGTGGACGGTCGTGATGGGGCAGGTCACCGCCGCCGGCGACTCGGTGCTGGTGACGGCGCGGCTGTTCGACGTGGCGAGCGGACGCCAGCTGCATCAGGCGCAGCAGAACGGCAGTCGAACCGCCGATCCGCGCCCGCTGTTCGACGGCCTCACTCGACAGCTGCTCGACGTGGCCGGAGCGCCGTCGACGATCTCGCTCGGCCGGCTCAGCGAGACCACGACGGAGTCCATCGAGGCGTACCGCGCCTATCTCGAGGGAACGCGCGCGATGAACCGGTGGCAGCTCGATCGCGCCGACTCGCTGTTCGCGCTCGCCACGGCACGAGACTCCGATTTCGCGCTCGCGTACTACCATCGCGCGATGGTGCTTGGCTGGCGGCAGGTCGGCGACTCGCTGCATCTGGCCCTAGCGGCGCGCGCCGCGTCTCTCGGCGCGAAGCTGCCCCTGCGCGAGCGCGAGCTCGTGACGGGCTACGCGGATCTCACGACGGCGCTGCAGAGCGAGATCCGCGGGGATACGCTCACGTCGCAGGCAAAGTATCCGTCGGCGCAGGCGCATTACGCCGCCGCGGTGGCGCGGGACTCCGGCGACGCCGAATCCTGGTACGGGCTCGCGGACGCCTACTGGCACCATCGCGTCGACGGCTGGGGCAAGCCGGGCACGATCGCCAACTGGAACACGGCGCTCCGCGCCTTCGATCGAACGCTCGCGCTGGACTCGACCTTCTACCTGGCGTACGCGCACAAGATCGACCTGTATCGGCAGGCGGCGGGACAGACCCCGCTGCTCATGCTGGACGGCGATTCACTCCGACTGCTGGATCCGTCGGCGGTCCAGCGCAGCGAGGAGGCGGAGCGGCTCAGGGTAGCGCAGCGGCGTGCGTACGAGCTGGCGGTGCGGGACGCGCGCGCCTGGATCGCCGCGGCGCCGTCCTCGAACGCCTACCAGTCGCTCGCACTCCTGTACTTCACGCGAGGACACGCGGACTCCGCGGCCGAGGTGCTGCGTCAGGCGCTGGCCCACCGCGAGACGCACGACGCGCATACCGCATTTCAGCTCGTGTACGCCGAATCGAAGAGCGATCCGCTCGTTGCATTGCGGTCGTTGCGTGAGGCACTGCGAGCGCCCGACGTGCACGGCCTCGAGCTGCAGGGCTCGAACAACCTGATCGAGTATTTGTTCGGGGCGGGCGCCGCAGCCGCCATGACCGGCAGCCTCGCGGACGTCGATTCCGTCGCCTCGCTGGCCGCGCGCACCGTCGAGGCACCGGCGGGTCTCGGGCTGCGCGAGGATCCGCGCGCGCGACTCTGGCCGCTCGGCGTTCGGCTCGCCGCCGGAGTTCCTACACGTACGGTGGCGCCTGCGCTCGCGGCGTCGATCGCCGGCTTCGAGCGGCTGCCCAAGGGGCGCGGCGATTTCCTGCGCACGCAGGCCATCGCCTCGCTGTACGTCTCGTATCTCGCGACGCGCGATTCGCGGTCGCTCGGGCTGCTGCGCGCCTGGCGGTACGGGCAGGCTCCCCTGAGCGAGATCGACGCCCTCGCGGCGCTCGACGCGCGCGACACCGTCGCGGCGCGCGCCGCCATGAAGCTGTTCCCCTCGGCGGACTCCGTGCGCGAGGCAAGCGCACCGGTCTCGCTGCCGCGATGGATCGCGCGCGCGCGCGCGTACGAGGCGGTCGGAGACCTGCGAGGCGCGTTGGCGGCATACTCGGTGCTGGAGCCGCAGCAGATCTCGCCACTGGGGCAGGCCGATCCCTCGTGGCCATTCTACGCGCGATCACTGATGTGGCGCGGGGCGCTGCACGAGCGCCTCGGGGAGCGAGCGGCGGCAATCGAGTCGTACCGGAGGTTCGTCACGCTCTGGGCGGAGGCCGACCCTGCGCTCCAGCCCCAGCGCGACAGCGCCCGCGCCGCTCTCCGACGACTCGGCGTCGCGACCTGACCGCGCGCCGACGGCGCGCACCCGCTTTATTCACGAATGCTCGGTCTGAGCCCCTGGCACTCGCTTCTCGTCGTGCTCGTCGTCGCCCTGATCGCGCGGCAGATCCCCGAGCCGCGCCCCGGGAAGCGGCGGGCGGGTCCCGTGCTCAGCCTCCTCGAAGGGCGCTGGCCGCCGGTCGTCATCGGCCTGCTCACCGGAGCGGCCACGTGGTTCGTGTGGACCACGCTCACGCGCACGGCGGTCGTCCACGACGAGTCGGCGTATCTGCTGCAGGCCAAGCTCTTCTCGCAGGTCCGCTTTACCGCGCCGTCGCCGCCGCTTCCGCAGTTCTTCGAGCAGCTGTACGTCAATCTCAGGCCGGCGATCTTCTCGAAGTATCCACCGGGGACGTCGCTGCTCCTCGCACCGGGAATGCTGGTCGGCATGCCGGGGCTGCCCATCGTGATGATGAACGCGCTGAGCGGCGCGCTCGTGTTCGTGCTCGCACGGCGCCATGCGGGCGGCGTCGTAGCGTTGCTCACGTGGCTGCTCTGGGGCAGTTCGTTCCCGGTCCAGTATTTCCACGCGATGTATCTCTCCGAGGTCCCGACGAGCCTCGCGTGGCTCGCCACGTGGTGGGGCGTGTCGCGATGGGGCGCGTCGAACCGTGCGCGCGACCTTGCGATCGCGGCGGCGGCGCTCGCGCTGTGCGGCATCACGCGCCCGCTCACCGCAGCCGCGCTCGCGCTCTCGGTGGGACTGGTGCTGATCATCGTTCGGCGTCGTGCGGGCGCGTCACCCCTGCTAGGGCGGAATGAGATCGGCACTCTCGTCGCCGCCGCGCTCGCCTCCGTCGCCGTGATCGGCGTGTGGAGTTGGCGGAGCACAGGGTCTCCGTTCACCACTCCACTCTCGCTGTATACGCAACGCTACGTCCCGTTCGACGGGCTGGGGTTCGGTGTGCGCCCCGGAAGCGAGCCGTTGGCGTCGGTGCCATGGGATCAGCGCATCACCAACGCTTCGTTCTACGAGGAGCACCGACGTCACACGGTGACGTCGCTCCCCGGCACGGTCGTCGATCGGGCGCGCATGATCGGCCGGGACATGTGGTACGAATGGCGCGGTGGGCTCGCTGTCCTCGCATTGCTCGGGCTCGTCGGTGCGCCCTCCGCGATGTGGGTGGGCCTCGGCGCTCTCGCAGCGCAACTGCTGCTCTACCTGCTGTACGCGCATCCGGCGCGCTGGTCGCTCTACTACATCGAAGTACTGCCCGTGCTGGCGTTCGTGACCGCGCTCGGCATCATGCGCGTCCTCGAGCTGGGGGCGACCAAGACGCCTCCGTCGCGCGCACGGCTCGCGGTGCTGGTGACGCTTGTCCTGGCGATGGTCTATCCGACGGTCGTCACCCTGCGCCAGGTCCGCGACCAGATCAACACCGACCATGCCTACTACGAGGCGTTTGCCGCGTCGCTACCGTCGGAACCCGACACCGCCATCGTCTTCGTTCGCTATGCGCGCTCGCACAACGACGGCCTGAGCCTCGTGCGAAACGTGCCCGATCTGAGGTCTGCGCAGGTCTGGACGGTCTACGATCGCGGCGCGGAGAATGCGCAGCTGCGTCGCCTCGCTCCGCGCCGCAGCGCATACCTGTTCGACGAGAGCTCGTGGTCGCTCAAGCCACTGGACTCGGCAACCACCTCCGCGGCAGAAAAACCCGCGCAGTAGGCTGGTTTCGAGTGGTGGGTCATGCGTCTCGAGTGGAAGCGTCCCGAACGGCGTTGGACGTCACCCACCACCCACCACTCACCACTCACCACTCACCACTCACCACTGCAGTTGATGAAGATCTTCGGTCAGCACGACGAGCAGACGATCATCCAGTTCCAGCACGTGCGCGAAGGTGCCGTGGATGCGGCGCTCATGGCGGACGGGCACGTGGGCTACGTCATGCCGATCGGCGGCGTCGCCGCGTATCGAGACCTCGTATCGGTCGTCGGCGTCGGGTTCGACATCGCGTGCGGCAACGCCGCCATTCGCACGGACGTCACGCTCGACGCACTCGGCCGGACGCCGGACGAAGCGCATCGCACGCTTTCCACGCTCGCCGACGCCGTCGCGGGCAGCGTGAGCTTCGGCATCGGCCGGCGCAATCGCGCCGACGACGCGCCGGTCGATCATCCACTGTTCGACGATCCCGCGTGGGACGCCGTACCGCCGAAACATCGACAGGCGCTCCGCGTGAAAGCGCGGCAGCAGCTCGGCACCGTGGGCAGCGGCAACCACTACATGGACATCTTCACCGACGAGACGGGTGCGATCTGGGTCGGTGTGCACTTCGGCAGCCGCGGCTTCGGTCACACGGTCGCGTCGGCATTCCTCGCCATGGGGCAGGGAAAGGCGTGGGACGAACGCGCGCCGGAGCGCGAGGTACTCCTGCCGCTCGGCGCCCCGCTCGGGCATGACTACTGGCACCTGATGAATCTCGCGGGCCAGTACGCGTACGCGGGACGCGAGTGGGTCGCGCGAAAGGTCGTGGAGATCCTCGGCGGGCACGAGATGGAGCTCGTGCACAACCATCACAACTTCGCGTGGAAGGAGACGCACGGCGCCGACGACGTGGTGGTGATTCGCAAGGGTGCGACTCCTGCCTTCCCGGGACAGCTCGGCTTCATCGGCGGTTCGATGGGCGACGATGCCGTGATCGTGCGTGGCACGCTCGACGCCGACGCGAGCGACGCGGTGCGCGAGGCGCAGCGCGAGGGCTTGTACAGCACCGTCCACGGAGCGGGGCGCGTCATGTCGCGCACGGCCGCCGCGGGAAAACGGAATCGGCGCACCGGACGCGTCATCTCACCCGGACTCGTCACGCCGGAGATGATGCAGTCATGGGTGCGCGAGAAGGGAGTCATCCTGCGGGGTGGTGGGCTCGACGAGAGCCCGCACGCCTACCGCCGGCTTCCTGACGTGCTCGCGGCGCAGCAGGGCACGGTCGAGATCCTGCATACGCTGCGGCCCCTCGTCGTGGTGATGGCGGGCGCCGACGAGTTCGACCCGTACAAGGACTGATTCAGTCGGTTTGCCGCTCGAGGTGTGCGCGGTACGAGCGGAAGCTCTCCAGGCTGAGCCCTTCGGCGATCACGATCGCTTCGTGCAGGAAGACCCTCGCGCGTCCAGCCTCTCCGGCGCCGCTTGCCGGAGAGGGCGCCGAGATCGTCGCCGGCAACCGACGGCGCAGCGCCGCATCCAGCTCCTCCTCGAGAATGACGAACTCCCTCCGCAGCTCGCGCTCCGTCCAGCCGAGCCTCGCGCGCTGGGCGCCGTGGCGCTGCGACACCAGGCGCTGGATCGCGGAGCCGTCGCGAACCTGGTCGCTCGGCGCGTCGTCGTCCAACACGATCGAAGTCACGGTCGACGCGAGGTCGGCGAGAAAGGTAGGAAAGTGATCCTCCACCTCGTACGTCTCCC
>DATEOG010000342.1:0-5125 GCA_035274345.1 Gemmatimonadaceae bacterium | reverse complement strand
CGCAGGGGCGCTCGCCGCGCGTCGATTGAGCGAGGCGCGCGCGAAACCGTGGGTCGCGCTTCGCGATGCGCACGTCGCCGCGCACCGCGCGCTGTTCGACCGCGTCTCGCTCGAGCTCGTGCCGGCCGCGCCCCCCGAGCGATCGCCGCAGGAGCTGCCCACCGACGAGCGCATCAACACGCTCGGCGCCAAGGACCTCGCGCTCGTCGGGCTGCTCTTCCAGTACGGACGCTATCTGTTGATCTCGAGCTCGCGGCCCGGCACCCAGCCCGCGAACCTGCAGGGGATCTGGAACGAGGAGACACGGCCCCCCTGGAGCGCGAACTACACGATCAACATCAACGCGCAGATGAACTACTGGCCGGCGGAGAGCACCAACCTCGCCGAGCTGCACGAGGCGTTCATCGACTTCATCGAGCGCGTCGCGGTGAACGGACACCGCACCGCGCAGGTGAACTACAACGCGCGCGGCTGGGTGGCGCACCACAACAGCGACATCTGGGCGCAGTCGGCGCCGGTCGGCGACTACGGCAAGGGCGATCCCGTGTGGGCGAACTGGCACGGCGGATCGGCGTGGCTGTCGCAGCATCTGTGGGAGCACTACGCCTTCGGCGGCGACGTGCAGTACCTGCGCATGCGGGCGTACCCGGTGATGAAGGCGGCGTGCGACTTCTACCTCGACGTCCTCTCGCCGAACGCCAAGGGGCAGCTCGTCACACTGCCCTCCGCGTCGCCCGAGCTGAAGTTCAAGGTCGCCGGGGGCGGCACCGCGGCGATGAGCGCGGGAGTGACGATGGACCGCGCGCTCGTGTGGGACCTGTTCACCAACACGATCGAGGCGTCGACGGTGCTGGGCGCCGACGCCGCGTTCCGCGAGCGGCTTCGCCAGGCGCGCGCCCGCCTCATTCCCTACCAGGTCGGCAAACGGGGCCAGCTTCAGGAGTGGGCCGAGGACTTCGAGGAAGAGGATCCGAAGCACCGGCACTTCTCGCACTTGTTCGGCGTCTATCCCGGCCGTGAGATCACTCGCGCCGGCACGCCGTCGCTCCACGCCGCGGCGCGCCGCTCGATGGAGATCCGCGGCGACGAGGCGACCGGCTGGTCGATGGCGTGGAAGACCAACTTCTGGGCGCGCATGGGCGACGGCGATCATGCGCTCGTCATCCTCACCAACCTGCTCAAGCCGGCGTGGAGCACCGCCACGAACTACAGCCGGGGCGGCGGCGTGTACCCGAACTTGTTCGACGCCCACCCGCCCTTTCAGATCGACGGCAACTTCGGCGCGACGGCGGGGATCGCGGAGATGCTCCTCCAGAGCCACACCGGGGAGATCCACCTGCTTCCGGCTCTGCCGTCCGCCTGGCCGACGGGGCGGGTTCGCGGGCTACGCGCGCGCGGCGGGGTGACGGTGGACATCGATTGGAGGGCAGGCGCCCTCGAACAGGCGAGCCTGACATCGAAGGTGGCGAAGTCGGTCCGCGTTCGGATCGGGTCCAACGTCACCGAGCACCGGCTGCGGGCCGGGGTCCCGGCGGTCGTACGGTGATCGACCCGCCGTCATCCCGAGCGAGCGCAGCGAGTCGAGGGATCTGCACCCAGACGGCCCGAAGGATTCAAGGGGTCAGACTCGTTGATTGGATTCAAGGGGTCAGACTCGTTGATCGGTTCAAGGAGTCTGACCCCTTGAAACCTTGAACGCCTGGACCACCCGAAGTGCAGATCCCTCGACTTCGCTCGGGATGACAGGGTTCAAGGGGTCAGACCCCTTGATCGGTTCAAGGAGTCTGACCCCTTGAACGTCGTTCGACCCGCGGCACTCATCCCTGAGCCCGCCACGGGAAATGTTCAACGAGCACGACGGGACATGCGTGTAGTGAGTGCAGGCATTCGCTTGCTCCGCCACCATAATTGGAGGTTCGCCTGACGAACACCATGCGTCGGCGGCCGCGCTTCGTGCGCCCGGCCGCCCTTCTCGCCGCGACCCTCTCGCTCGCGTGCGCCGGCGCCACCGTGGGATCCGCCGCCAACGATCCCGATCGAAAGGACTGGATCGAGCTCTTCAACGGAAAGAACCTCGACGGCTGGACGGCGAAGATCGCCAAGCACGAGGTGGGAGAGAACTACGCCAACACCTTCCGCGTCGTCGACGGGATGATCCAGGCGCGCTACGACGGCTACGGCGGGAGTTACGGCAACCAGTTCGGCCACCTCTACACCGACAAGCCGTACTCGTACTACATCGTCTCGCACGAGTACCGCTTCGTCGGTGAGCTCTACGCCGGCGCGCCGAGCTACACGCTGCGCAACAGCGGGATCATGATCCATTCGCAGGACCCGCGCACCATGCCGAAGGATCAGAACTTCCCGATCTCGATCGAGAATCAGTATCTGGGCGGCTTGAGCAACGGCCGGCCGCGCACCACCGGCAACATGTGCTCGCCCGGAACGATGGTCGACTTCAACGGGAAGCCGGACACGCGCCACTGCATCAACTCGACGTCCAAGACCTACGACGGCGATCAGTGGGTGCTCGCCGAGACGCTCGTGCTGGGCGACTCGATCGTGAAGCACATCATCAACCACGACACGGTGCTGGTCTACACGCACCCGCGTCAGGCCGCCGGCGTCGTCACCGGCATCGACCCGAAGCAGCTCGTCGAGGGCAAGCTGCTCTCGTCCGGCTTCATCGCCCTCCAGGCCGAAGGGCACCCGATCGACTTCCGGAACGTGCGGCTCCTGAACCTCGAGGGGTGCATGGATCCGAAGGCCGCGAACTACAAGCGCTACTACGTGAAGTCCAATCCCGCCGCGTGTCGTTGATACGCCGCTCCTTGCTACAACCGCCGTACCCGCTGTCCATACCATGATGAAAATCCGGTCTTCCGTCCGCCGCGCGACACCGCGCGTGCTCTCGGCCGCGCTGCTCGCGCTCGCCGCCCTCGCGCCCCTTCCCGCGCAGGGACCTCCGCAGAACACCGCACGGCCCAAGCCGATCGCCAAGAGCGGCACCGTCCCGCGTGAGCCGGCCGCCGAGGCCAAGCTCGCGACGGCATTCAAGGCGCCCGAGGGATTCCAGGTCACGCTCTTCGCCGGTCCACCGGTGGCGATGTATCCCACCTGCGTCGGCGAGTCGCCCGATGGCGCGGTGTTCGTCTGCGTGGATCCCAACCTCTCGCTCTCGACGCTCAAGGGCGTGGGACGCGTGATGCGGCTCGTCGACTCCGATAATGACGGCCGCGCCGACACGTACACGACGTTCGCCGAGATGGACAGCCCGCGCGGCGTCGCGTCCGACGGAAAGACGGTGTACGTGATGCACCCGCCCAACCTCACCGCGTACACCGACACGAACGGCGACGGCATCGCCGACACGTCGAAGGTGCTCGTCACGGGGCTGGGCTTCGACCTCGACTTCCGCGGCGCCGACCACACGACGAACAACATCCAGCTCGGCCCAGACGGCTGGCTGTACGTCGCCGTCGGCGACTACGGCTTCATGAAGGCCGTCGGCACCGACGGAAAGCAGATCCAGCAGCGCGGCGGCTCCGTGGTGCGCCTGCGCCCCGACGGCACGAACCTCGAGCTCGTCACCGTCGGCACGCGCAACATCTACGACGTGGCGATCGATCCGTTCGCCCGCGTCTACGCGCGCGACAACACGAACGACGGCGACGGCTGGAACACGCGCCTGCACTACCTCGCGCCCGGCGCGATCATGGGCTATCCGTCGCTCTACCAGAACTTCGCCACCGAGCACTTCCCGACGATGCACGATTACGGCGGCGGTTCGGGGGTCGGCTCGCTGTGGATCCAGGATCCGGCGTGGCCCGCCGGAATGAACGACGGCCTGTACACCGGCGACTGGACCACTCAGCGCATCTATCGCCACTCGCTCACGCCGAAGGGCGCGATCTACGAGCCGACGCAGGAGGAGTTCGTCAGCGTGCTGCGGCCGGCCGACCTCTCGCTCGACGGCAACTCCAACCTGTACGTGGCGAGCCTCGCCGGCGGGCAGTTCACCTACAACACGGACACGGTCGGCTACGTCGTGCGCATGCGGCCGAGCGCCCTGGCCGCGGCAGCGATGGCACGTGAGCCGAACGTCTTCCGCGCCACCGACGCCGTGCTCCTCCGTCAGCTCGCGTCGCCCAACTACGTGCACCGCATGCACGCGCAGCAGGAGCTCGTGCGCCGCGGTGAGAAGCCCGCCGTCGTCGCCGGGCTGCGCCGCGCGATCGGCGATGCGAAGCTCCGCGCCGACGCACGCGCCGCGGCGATCTTCACGCTCAAGCAGATCCAGGGCGCGAAGGCGAACGCGGTGCTCGTGAGCGCGGCCGGCGACGCCGACGCACGTGTGCGCGAGACGGCGCTCCGTGCGCTCGCCGATCGCACCGACCAGCTCCAGGGAGTTGCGCCGGCTTTGTTCGTGAAGGCGCTCGGCGACGCCGACCCCCAGATCCAGGTGCAGGCGATCCGCGGTCTCGTGCGGCTCGGCGCGCGCGACCAGGCCGCGTCACTCCTCCCGCTCGCGTCGAGCTCCGATCAGGGGCTCGCACATCTCGCCATCAACGCGCTCGTCTCGCTCGGCGCGTCGAACGTCGCGCTCGGGGCGCTCGACAACGCGTCGTATCGCGCCGGCGCCCTGCGCGCGCTGGCACGGATGTACGACCCGGCGGTCGTCACCGCGCTCGCCGACCGGCTCGGCAAGGCGAGCGACGCCGACACGCGCGGCGCGCTCGTGCGCACCCTCGCGCGCCTCGCCAACCGCGAGGCGCCGTGGAAGGGCGATTGGTGGACCACGCGCCCCGCACACCTCGGACCGTACTTCGAGCCTGTCGCGTGGGACGAGAGTCCGCGCGTCCAGACCGCGCTCGCCACGGCACTCGCCGCCACGACGGGGGAAGAGTTCACGCGGCTCGCGAACGATCTCGCGCTCAATGAGGCGCTGCCGCGCGGCGCGGCTCCGCTGCTCGCCGCCGTCATCGCGTCCGGCGACTCGCTGCGCACGCCGCTGCTCAAGGCCATGGTGGGCCGAGCCCAGCTCGACGCGGGCACCGTCGCCATCGCCACGACGCTCGATGCACGCAGCCCCGCGCTGCATGCCGCCGTCGCCCAGTTGCTCGCC
>DATEOG010000341.1:0-4570 GCA_035274345.1 Gemmatimonadaceae bacterium | reverse complement strand
GCCGAGCTTCGCGAGCAGGCTCGGACCTCCGACGGCGAGCCGGCGGCGATCGACGAGCGCCTGCACGCCGTGGCCCGGGATGGCCTTGAAGTCGCTCGCCGGCGGGATGCGCACCTCGTGCTCCTCGGCGCTCCTGACGATCGCGCGCGCCACCGGATGCTCGGCGTCGCGCTCCACGGCGGCGGCGAGGCGGAGCGCGTTCGAGTGTGCCACGTCGCCGGCCGTACGCATCGCGATGACCCGATGCTCACCGCGTGTGAGCGTGCCCGTCTTGTCGAAGACGACGGTCTTCACGCGGCGTGCTTCCTCGAGGCCGCGCCGATCGCGTACGAGCAGTCCGTTCTGCGCGCCGACGGCAGTCGAGATCGCGACGACGAGCGGGACCGCGAGACCCAACGCGTGCGGACATGCGATGACGAGCACCGTCACCACGCGCTCGATCGTGAAGGCGAGCGGCGCGGAGCGTGACATCCAGACGATCGCCGTGACGAGCGCGGACGCGAGGGCGACGATGGTGAGGTAGAACGCCGCCCGGTCGGCGAGGGCCTGGACACGCGAGCGCGACTGCTGTGCCTGCGAGACGAGCCGCACGATGCCCGCGAGCGCGGTGCGATCGCCCGTGCGTGTCACCTCGACGCGCAGCGATCCGCGGCCGTTCACGGTGCCGGCGATCACCGCGTCGCCTTCACGCTTCTCGACGTGCTGCGACTCGCCGGTGATCATCGACTCGTCGAGCGAGCTCCTGCCCTCGCGCACGACGCCGTCGGCAGGCACGCTCGCGCCCGGCCGCACGAGCACGAAGTCGCCGTCGCTCAGGCGCGAGATCGGAACGTCGACCAGGCGTCCATCCTCGAGCCGCGTCGCGATGTTCGGCAGCAGCTTCGCCAACTCGTGAAGCGCGCCCTGCGCCTCCGTGACGGAGCGCATCTCGATCCAGTGGCCGAGCAGCATGATCGTGACGAGCGACGCCACCTCCCACCAGAGCGGCATCGCGTCGAATCCGAGCGTCACCGCGACGCTGAAGGCGAACGCGACACCGATCGCGAGCGAGATCAACGTCATCATGCCCGGCGTGCGGTCGGCGAGCTCGCGGCGGGCGCCCTCGAGAAACACCCAACCGCCGTAGACGAATACCGCCGTACCGAAGATGGCCGGGATCCACCGCGCCAAAGGCACCGCAGGGGGCGTGAAGCCGATCGCGCGCGGGATCATCTCGCCCCAGACGATCGTGGGAATCGTCAGGAGTAGCGAGATCCAGAACCTGTTCCGAAACATCGCTACGCTGTGACCGGCGTGCCGGTCATGACCGGCGTGCGCAGCCGCTCCACCTTCACGTGGAGATTCCGCGGGCACGACGTGGCCGGCGAGCTCGTGGGCCGAATGCGAGTGGGCCAACGCTGCGATCCCGCGGGGGGTGGAACGCGCGCACGGAGGAGGTCGGGCGCACCGAGCGCTCACGCCGTCAGGCGAGCGCTAGCATCCTCGACCGCAAGAGTCCGACCACACCCAGCAGCCCCGGTTGCCCGGGATTGCGGAGGTCGGCGGTGCGGTTCAGCGTCGGCTGACCGCTAGCGGCAGTCCGAGCTCTCCCTGGTGACCCGCGTCGTGTCGACGCCACCCATGTCGCGGGACATGGAAAGCCAATCGGCGCGGGACGTGGTGAACGAGGTCGAGTCCTTGTAGCGCGAGATCGCGGTCAGGATGACGTTGCGCTTCTGACTGGACGGCACCTTCGGCGAGGCGAGGATGTCCGACACGACATCATGGAGCGAGTGCAGGTTGTCGAAGACGATCGCCGCTTCGGGATACCGCTCGGTGAACATCGGAGCGATCGCGGCAGACATCGGCATCGCAGTCGGCGCGAACTTTCCCCCTTCCGTGGTCATCTGCATGAACTGCTCGACGTTGCGCGCGACGTTCTCACGGCGCGACGGGGGATCCGGCGCGGCGAGCATTGCATCGTAGACCGCCATCTGGAGCCAGTGGTACGACCAGATCAGGCCGTTGAACTTCGGGGCCGATTGCCGGAATGCCAACGAGTACGGCTGGCCTTCCATCAGCTCCATCGACTTCGGCACCTCGCTCAGTGCGAGATCGCGGCGCGAGCGGTAGTAACGCATCGCGGCCGAGATACGCTGGTCCCGCCGCTCCAGGTTGAAGGGCTCGGAGGCGATGATGTCGTAGACCTGGCGATGGAGCATGTGCGCCCACTCGAACGTCGCGACGACTTCGGGGAGCCTGGTGCCGTACGTCGGGCCGACGGCGCGCTCTTCGAGCGGCATGCGCGGCGGATGACGCAGCACGTCGCAGGTCAGCTTCCGGTAGACCGGTCCCTCGAGTCGCAGCGCGGCATCCGACGGATATCGGATCAGCGTCTCGGACAGGATGGCGTGGCCATAATCGAAGGCATTGAACAGCCTGTCGACCGCCGGATATCGGGCGCGAAAGAACCAGCTGTTCGTGTATCCCGCGTAGCTCTGCTCGTAGGTGCGCGCGCCGCAGCCGGACGACGCGACGAGCGCGACGCAGACGATGACTCGTCGCAGCATTGGATTGGTGTGTCTCATCCGTCCCCCTTGCGAACCTTGCCGCCACGACCGACGGGCAGCTCGTACGAGACGCCGAGCGTCAAGGACGTGGAGCCAAGGCTGCCGCCGAATCGCCGGCCGACGCCGACGTCGAGTACGAACTGCGGCGTCAACTGCTGCCGAATCCCGACCTCGGCCGTGTAATCGTGCTTGTCGTACAGATCGACGAAGCGCTCGACGACGAAGTCCGCCAGCAACAGCGTGGACGTGAGAGCGATCGCGTGATCGATCCCGATGCCGCCCATGAATCGCGGACCGGAGAGCTTTGCCGTGTCGGCGCGAGCTCCCTGCGTGGAGGGAGCGTTGGCGCGCAGGGCCGCATCGTTCGCGGGAAGGCAGGCGAACGACAGGCCGGCGGTCGGTACGCGATCGCAGGGAACGTCGGGCGGAGGCGCCGGATTGCAGCCGGGCGGCAGCACCGTCCCCGGAGGAGGGTTCGTCGGACAGATGACCGGGCGAGGTTTGGGCTTGCGCGTGCTCCAGGTACCGGCTGCCGCGTTCAGATGGACCCGCATTCCCGGGAAGGTCTTCGTGATGAACAGGCCCCCGGAGTACGAGCTGACGCTCGCCGCCTGTCCGCCCACCGGAGCGATCCAATCTGCCGACACCGCCACCGCCGGGATCGCCCCCGTTTCGATCGTGAGCGCGCGAAGCACGCCCACGGCCAGACCGCCGATACCCGTCTCGGTCGCAAAGGGGGCACCCGGATCGACGTGGATGATCGGAACGCGAAGCTCGACCTCCGTGAACGGAGCGATACCCAGCGAGATCTTCGGATCGGTGCGATACCGGCGCGAACCTCCGTCGTAAATCTCGACTCGGAGTGGAAGCAGCTCGATGTCGAGCGATCCGCGTGGGGTCGGCGACGCATCACCGATGCGTCCCGGCCGTCCTCCCTCGAGACCGTAGTAGGATTGCGCAGTGGCGGCCGTTGGTTGCGCGACGACCAGCACCGCGGCGAGCCAGAGCGCGGGGTGGATGCGCGCGAGCGCTCCTCGCTGCAACGAGGATCGCCCGGCGTGAGGGATCTGCTGCTGCTGAAGACGCATGGAGGACCAAGCCAGTTGATGGTCGAGCCCGTACCGGCACACCCCTGGGACGCACGTCCCGTTGGCTCGTCACCCCAAATCTGTGCACGTGGCGCGGCACCGCACTAGCGCGAATGCCGATACATCAGGTCCACGAGCTCGTCGTACATCGGCTCCGCCGTGTCCGGCCCGCGACTGATCGCTGCGGTCGCGCAATGCTTCAGATGATTACGCATCAGCTCTCGTCCCACAGAGCGCAGTGCCTCGTGCACCGACGAGATCTGCATCAGAATGTCGGCGCAGTAGCGATCCTCCTCGACCATCTTCTGCAGCCCGCGCACCTGGCCTTCGATCAGCCGGAGCCGGCGGATGTTGCGCGCCTTCGCCTCCGGTTCGACGGCGACAGCCCGACGCGGCTCCCCTCCCTCGGCTTCCTGCACGCCACAGCCGCAACGTGCGGTGGTATCGAAGTCTGATTTCGATTGCTGAGCCATTGTCCCGGGAGTCACAGGTAAAAAGGAATCACTGCCTTACTCACGCCAACCGCACCCGCCGCAATCGCAGGCTGTTCGTCACCACGCTTACCGAGCTGAATGCCATCGCCGCGCTGGCGATCACGGGGCTCAGCAGCCAGCCGAACGCCGGATACAGCGCTCCCGCCGCGATCGGGATGCCGACGACGTTGTAGATGAACGCCCAGAACAGGTTCTGCTTCATCGTGCGCATCGTGCGACGCGAGAGCGCGATCGCCTGCACCACGCTCCGCAGGTCGCCGCGCATCAGGACGACGTCCGCCGCCTCGGCGGCGATGTCCGTGCCCGTACCGATCGCGATGCCGACGTCGCTCTGTGCGATCGCCGCACTGTCGTTCACGCCGTCGCCCACCATGGCGACGACGCGTCCCGAGCGCTGGAGCCGCTCGATCTCGCGCACCTTCCCCTCGGGAAGCACTCC
>DATEOG010000340.1:0-8520 GCA_035274345.1 Gemmatimonadaceae bacterium | reverse complement strand
CACAACCGCAGATCGGACACAGCGGCATGCCGGCCGAATCGACCTGCGGGCCACCGGCACCGGCGGCGCGTGTCACCTTCGCCGCGGCGGCCTTGGATGGCGTACCCGCCGCGCGTGGGGCCGTGTCGGCGGAAGCGCGTTGTGTGGGTGCCGGAGCCGTCGCGGAGCTAGCGGCAGACGTCGCCGCCCGGGGCGGCCAGATCACTCCGTCGCAGCTGCGGTCCTTGCACTTGAAGTCCGGCGCCTTGGGATTGCGCTTCCCCTCGCGATTGTCCCACATCTCGCCCCCACATCTGGGGCAGCTGGGAACGGCGGCGGGGGATTCGGTCGACTGGGGCTCGGGCATGCGGCGCTGCGGCTGAGGTAGACTGCTCCAAAGTAGTCGTGGAGTGCCTCCGCGTCGCGCCATCTGGGCCGGGTTCTTGCTTTTTCCCGGTGGCGAGACCCTGTTCTGGGCCACACACCTGAGCGCAGAGGCCGCTATGAAGTGGAACGACATGGGGCGCAGCTCCAACATCGAGGATCGCCGTGGTTCGGGCGTCGGCCGCATGGGAATGGGGATCGGCGGAACGGCCGTTCTCCTCGTGCTGAGCCTCCTCTTCGGGCGGAATCTGTTCGAGGAGGTCCCGGCCACCACCACGACGTCGACCGGCGAGCTGGCGCCCGGCGACTCGGCGCGCGAAGAGCCGGAAGTCCGCTTCGTGTCGTTCGTGCTGGACGACGCGCAGCAGACCTGGGCGAACGTGCTGCCCAAGTACGGCACGCCGTACCGGGACGCGAAGCTGGTGCTGTTCCGCGGCGCCACGGAGACCGGCTGCGGCGTGGGCCAGACGGCCATGGGCCCGTTCTACTGCCCGCTCGACGAGAAGGTGTACATCGATCTGGCCTTCTATGACGAGCTCAAGTCGAAGTTCGGCGCGTCGGGTGACTTCGCGCAGGCGTACGTGATCGCGCACGAGCTCGGACACCATGTGCAGCATCTGCTCGGCACCGATGAACAGGTGAGGCGCGCGCAGCAGGGCGACCCGTCGACCGCGAACCAGTATTCGGTGCGTCTCGAGCTGCAGGCCGACTGCTTCGCCGGGGTGTGGGGTCGCTCCACGCAGCAGCGTGACAAGCTCGACCAGGGTGACATCGAGGAGGGGCTGAACGCGGCCGCCTCGGTGGGTGACGATCGCATCCTCTCACAGAGCGGCCGCCGAGTGAACAGCGACTCGTTCACGCACGGCTCGTCGCAGCAGCGCGTGAGCTGGTTCCGAAAGGGCTTCGAGACCGGCGACCCGCGCGCGTGCGACACGTTCGGGGGCGGCGGCGCGTGACCCGTCGAGCGCGGGCCGGTGCGTTGCCGCGAGCACGCATCGGCCCGCCTCCTCTCGAGATTCGCCATCGCGACTGACTTTCGACGCCGCCCCTTTTTGTGGCGGCGTTGTCGTATCATTCGTGACTTGGATCAGTCTCCATCCGAGACTGGCGCCATTGATCGTCTGGCGGAAGCGCGATCCACGTGCATCGTTGTCGGGCGACGTTTTTGCGTCGAAGCGCCTATCCATGTCCCGCTTTCGCTCGTAATCCATGGAACGCGTCCCATCCGACACTGACACCGAACTGCTGCACGATGCGGTGACGCCTCCCGCGCCTCAGTCCGACGACGCGCCATCGTCAGCAGAGCACGGCGGTAACGGCAACGGCAGCGGCAATGGCCATTCGGCGAGCACGCCGATCACACCGGGCACGCCGACCGCGGCAGACGATGACTCGTCGCTCGTGACGACGCCGGCGACGCGCCGCAAGCCGCGCGCGAAGAAGGCCTCGGCGACGACCGAGCGACCGAAGCGTGTGTCGCGCAAGAAGGTCGAGCCGCCGCCGGCCCCCGTGCGTGGTTTGCCGACCGCTCCGCTCACGCGCCCCGATGGCACTCCGGCTCCCGTGGTGCATCTCGTGCCCGAGCTGTCGCCATTCGCGCGCACCGGTGGGCTCGGCGAAGCGGTGGCCAGTCTCGCGAAGTATCAGGCCGCATCGGGCATTCCCGTCACGGTGATCATGCCGCTGTACGCCGCGGTCCGTGAGCGCACCGAGGTGCGACCGATCGCGCCGGCGTTCGCGCTCACGGTCGGGCCCCGCACCGAGACGGCGCGGTTGTACGAGCCGGCCGTGCCGCATCAGCCGGGCAACCCGCGCATCGTGTTCATCGAGAGCGAGGTGTACTTCGACCGGCCGGGTCTCTACGGCGACGAGCAGGGCGACTACCCCGACAACGCGCTCCGCTACGCGCTGTTCGCGCGGGCGGTCCTCGTCTCGCTGCCGAAGATCCTGCCGGAGGCGCCGAGCATCCTGCACGCGCACGACTGGCAGACCGCGCTCGCGAGCATCTACCTCAAGACGGAGTTCATCGCGCATCCGTACTACGAGGGGATCCGCGCCGTGCTCTCGGTGCACAACGCCGGATATCAGGGGCACTTCCCCGAAGCGACGATGTCGGACCTCGGGCTCCCGGTCTCGCTGTACAACCATCGGCAGCTCGAGTGGTGGGGCCGGGTGAACCTGCTCAAGGGCGGCCTCGTCTTCTCCGATCTCGTCATCACCGTGAGCCCGACGCATGCGCACGAGCTGCGCACGGAGAAGGGCGGCTTCGGCCTCGACGGCGTGTTCGTGGCACTGCGCGATCGCCTCGTCGGCATCGTGAACGGGATCGACCAGGAGATCTGGGATCCGGCCAAGGACACGATAATCCCACGCCGGTTCTCCAAGGACAATCTCTCCGGCAAGAAGCGCTGCCGGCTCGCGCTGCAGCGCGCCACGGGGCTCAGCCGCTGGACGGCCCCCATCTTCGGGCTCACGGCGCGGCTCGTCGCGCAGAAAGGGCTCGACCTCATCGTCGGCGATCCGGGATACTTCGCGTTCGACGCGCAGTACGTCTTCCTCGGCCATGGCGAGGCGCGCTACGAAGCGATGCTCACCGAGCTCGCCGAGCGCGCACCCAGTCGCATCGCGGTGAAGCTCGACTTCACCGACGACTTCGAGCATCTGCTGCTCGCCGGCGCCGACATGTGCCTGATGCCCTCGCAGTACGAGCCGTGCGGCCTCACGCAGATGCGCGCGCAGCGCTACGGCACCATTCCCGTCGCGCGGCGCGTGGGCGGGCTGGCGGATACGATCGAGGACGGCGTGACCGGCTTCCTCTTCGACGACTACACGCCGACGGATTTCATGCGCGCCGCGATGCGCGCCGTGGATCAATACCGCGAGACGGAGTCATGGGAGGAGATGATGCGCGAGGCGATGTCGCGCGACTTCGGGTGGGAGCGGAGCGCGGCGCGATACCTGAGCGTCTATCGGCGCATCCTCGGTCTTCCGTCGGTGCGACAGGATCGTGTGTTCGCGGTTGGAGTATAGTACGGGCGTGCCATAGATCGTTCGACCGTGGCGCCTTCGACGGCGCCACGTGTCGTTCGCGGCTCGAACCCCCGTCCCTCCGCACCTCGCGCATGTCGTTCCGTGTCGTCCGTCTCGCCGCCGCCCTGCTGATTCTCGCCGCCCTCCCGGCGCGCGCACAGTCCGATCCGCCACCGGTCGCGCGCGAGCTGCGCGCCGTATGGATCGCGACGGTCGACAACATGGACTGGCCCTCGCGCGCCGGCCTCTCGGCGGAGGAGCAGCAGGCGGAGCTGGTCGCGATCCTCGACCGCCTCGTGCAGCTGCGGATGAACGCGATCGTGCTGCAGGTGCGGCCCGCCGCCGACGCCCTGTACCGGTCGGATCTCGAGCCCTGGTCCGAGGTTCTGACCGGCGAGATGGGGCGCTCGCCCGGCTACGATCCCCTCGCGTTCGCGGTCACCGAGGCGCACAAGCGCGGGCTCGAGCTGCACGCGTGGATCAATCCGTATCGCGCGCGCTACTCGCTCACACGTCCCGCCGCGGCGAGCCACGTGAGCCGCACCAACCCCGAGCTCGTGCGGCGCTACGGACCGTATCTGTGGATGGATCCGGGTGATGCACGGGTGCGCGATCTGACGACGCGCGTGACGCTCGACATCGTGCGGCGCTACGACATCGACGCGCTGCACATCGACGACTACTTCTATCCCTACAAGGAGACCAGGCGCGGGCGCGACATCCCCTTCCCCGACGACGCGACGTACCGGCGCTATCAACGTGGCGGAGGCACGATGTCGCGCGACGACTGGCGGCGCGAGAACGTGAACCTGCTCGTGCGCCAGCTCAACGATGCGATTCACAACGTGAAGCCGTGGGTGCGCTTCGGCATCAGTCCGTTCGGCATCTGGCGGCCGGGCTACCCGGCGTCGGTGCGCGGCCTCGACCAGTACTCGGAGATCTACGCCGACGCGCGCAAATGGGTGCGCCAGGGATGGGCCGACTACTTCACGCCGCAGCTCTACTGGTCGGTGGACAAGCCACAGCAGCCCTACGACGATCTGCTCAAGTGGTGGGTGGACGAGAACGTGATGCGCCGCCACATGTGGCCCGGCAATTACACGGGGAAGATGCTGCTGCCGGCGTTTCGGTGGCCGACGAAGGAGATCATCGAGCAGATCCGCCTCACGCGCGCTCAGCCCGGCGCGACGGGGAACGTGCACTTCAGCATGAAGGTGTTCCTCGACAATCCCGACGCGCTCAACGAGCGCCTCGCGTCGGGCCCATACGCGCAACCCGCGCTCGTGCCGGCCACACCGTGGCTCGACGTGGGCTCCCCCTCGGCGCCTACCATCTCGATTCGGAGCGATGCCGGCACCGGCCGCGCGATGCTCGAGATCCTGCCGACGGCGCAGCCACCCGTGCCGATCGGGCTCGGAGGCACGTCCACCGTGTCGACGACGCCCTGGCTGTGGGTCGTACAGACTCTGGGCGGGTTGGGATGGACGACCGAGATCGTGCCCGCCGCGGTGCGGTCGCGTCCCCTCGCCGCGCGAGGATCGCCGGTGCCGCGCGAGGTGCGCGTCATGGCGATCGACCGGCTCGGCGTCGCGAGCCCCGCGACCACGCTGCGCGCGCCGTTCTAGACGCTCATCCAGCGCGAGCACATCTTCGCGTCGGCTGGATCTACTCCGACAGCGAGGACCGATGGTACGACGGATCGTCGCGGCGGCGCTGCTCGCCGCGAGCTGTCTCGGTGTCGCGTCGCAGGCGGACGCGCAGCGGGCGGTTCCGCGGCCGCTGCCACGTCTGCGGGTGAGCGAGAGCGGGCGATTCCTCGTCACCGAGGATGGGCGCCCATTCTTCTATCTCGGCGACACGGCGTGGGAGCTGTTCCACCGCCTCACGCGAGAGGAGGCGGTGCGCTACCTCCAGTTCCGCGCCGACCAGGGCTACAACGCGATCCAGGCGGTTGCCCTCGCCGAGTTCGACGGGATCACCGTACCCAACGCGTACGGCGATCTGCCGCTCGTCGACCGCGATCCGGCACGCCCGGCGACGACGCCCGGCAGCGATCCCGGAAACCGCGCGGCATACGACTACTGGGACCACGTCGACTTCATCGTGCAGGAAGCGGAGAAGCGCGGGCTGTACGTCTCGCTGCTCCCGACGTGGGGGCGATGGGTCACCGACGAGCGCGACGTGGTGTTCGATTCGGCGAAGGCCGAGTCGTACGGCCGCTTCATCGGGAAGCGCTACGCGGCACACCCGATCATCTGGGTGCTCGGCGGCGATCGGAACACGGAAGGCTTCGAGACGGTGTGGCGCGCGATGGCGCGCGGGATCGCCATCGGCGTCAGCGGCCGCGAGGACTACGACCGCGTGTTCATGACGTTCCATCCGCGTGGCGCCCGGTCGTCGTCGACGCCGTTCCACGACGACCGCTGGCTCGACTTCAACATGCAGCAGACGTCGCACGGGCTGGCTGCGCAGATCCGCACGTGGGGGCGCATCGCCGCCGACTACGAGCGCACGCCGGTGAAGCCGGTGATCGACGGCGAGCCGCTGTACGAGGATCATCCGCTCGACTTCCGCGCGGCGCAGAACGGCTGGTCGTTCGATGCGCACGTCCGGCAGCGCGCCTACTGGGACGTATTCGCCGGCGCGGCAGGGCACACGTACGGCAATCACGCCATCTGGCAGTTCTATGCGCCAGGCCGCGTCCCGGTGAACGGCCCGCAGATGTACTGGAATCACGCGATCCGGCGACCCGGCGCGGCGCAGATCCCACTCGTGCGACGACTGATCGAGTCGCGCGACTACTTCTCACGTGTCCCCGACCAGTCGCTGGTGGTGGACACGCTCACCGGCGCCGATCACATCCAGGCGACGCGCGGCAAGGGCTACGCCTTCGTCTACAGCGCGCAGGGCCGCGCATTCGAGGTGATGATGGGAAAGGTCTCCGGCGACAGCGTGTCGGCGCAGTGGTTCAACCCGCGCTCGGGGGACACGCTATCCATCGGCCGGTTCGCGAATCGCGGGTCCCAGAAATTCACGCCGCCGTCGGAGGGGTTCGGCGCGGATTGGGTGCTCGTGCTCGACGACGCGGCGCGGCGCGCCAGGGTGCCCGGGCGGTGACGGCCCGGGTCACCACGCTCGAGCTGTTCTTCGACCTCGTGTTCGTCTTCGCGATCACGCAGGTCGCCCACCTCGTGGGGCATGCGCACGGCGCACTGGATATCCTCAGGGCCCTGCTCGTGCTGACCGTGGTGTGGTGGATGTACGGCGGCTACGCGTGGCTGACGAACAACGTCGCCACAGACCGCCTGGCGCACCGCCTGCTGCTGCTCGTGGCGATGGCGGCGTTCCTTGTCGTCGCTGTCCGGATCCCGCTGGTAGCGGGCCGGCACGGAGCCGCGTTCGGGATGGCGTATCTGGCCATCGTGCTGGTGCACGCTGCGCTGTTCACGCGTGCCCCGAACGCCTCGGCGCGCGCGATCCTCTCGGTGCTTCCCTTCAACCTCGTGCTCGCGGCGCTGATCGTGATGTCCGGATTCGTCGCTCCTGCGTGGAACTGGACACCGTGGGCGGGCGCGGCACTCGCGATCGTGGCGACGACGGCGGCGCGTCGCGAGCGTGGGTTCTCGGTAAATCCGGCGCACTTCGCCGAGCGCCACGGGCTGGTGGTGCTCATCGCCCTCGGTGAATCAGTCGTCGCCATCGGCACGGGTGCCGCCGGACAGCCGCTGCGACCCTCGCTGCTCACGGCGATGGGTTTCGGGATCGCGCTCGCGGCGTGCATCTGGTGGACGTACTTCGATTCCGACGACACACGAGGCGAGCAGGCGATGGCGCGCGCCTCCGGGCCCGAGCGCGCGACGATGGCGATTCGTGCGTACTACTACGCCCACCTCGTGATGATCGCCGGGATCGTGACGTCGGCGGCAGGAATGGCCCAGGTGATCGCCGATACGTCTCGTCACGCGCCGCCGGCCACGGCCTGGCTCCTCTCGTCCGGGGTTGCCGTCTACCTGCTCGGTGGGGCGGCATTCCGGAGCGCGCTGCGCATCGCGGCGGCGCGGGCACGCCTGGCGAGCGCTGCACTCGTCCTCGCGACCGGCCCGATCGCGGCGCGCGCCGGCAGTCTCGCGCAGCTCGCGACCGTGGTCGCCATCCTCGTCGTCACGCTGCTCTTCGAGCATCGGCTCGACGTGACAGCCGTGCGACCACGCCCCGCGTACGACTGATACGGCTCCTCGCAGCCGCGCGGCGACTCAGTCGCTCGCGGTTGCCTGGGCGTGGTTGAGCGCCGCGACGAGCGTGATCCCACCGAGCATGTTGCCGATGAGCGCTGGCAGCACATAGCCGAGCACGGCCTGCGCCCATGTCGCTTCGCCCCGCCAGGCTGCGTAGAACACTTCGCACGAGCCGGCGACGACGTGCGCAAAGCCGCCGATACCAATCAACCAGGTCATCAGCACGATGACGGGGATCTTGGCCGTCTCCGCGGCGGGGAGCATCCAGACCAGCAGCGCGATGATCCAACCGGCGTACACGGCGTGCAGCAGGGTCACCGGAAACTCGAATCGCATCGCCTCGCGGGCGAGCTCGGAGAGAGCGCGCTGCGCCTCGGGCTCCACCACCGCGAGCCGGCCGAGCGCGAGCGCGAACAGCAGCGTGCCGAGCATGTTGGCGACGAACACCACCGCCCACAGCCGGAGCACGTTGCGCAGCGTCTCCCGTTTCTTGTCGGCGAGCAGCGGCACCATCGGCGTGAGCGTGTTCTCCGTAAAGAGCTGCTGGCTGCCGAGGATCACGATCAGGAAGCCGATGCTGTAGCCGAGCTTCGCCACGAGCGGCCGCCAGGGCGCGTCGGGGAGATGGGAGCGCAGGAGCGCCTCGGCGAGGAAGGAGAAGCCCATGGACAGGCCGGCGGCGAGCCCCGACCAGAACAGCGCCTCGCTGGAGCGGGCGAGCTCCTGCGTTCCTTCCCGGCGAATGACCTCATACGTCGTCTTCGCGTCGAGCGATTCCGCCTCGCGGACCTTCTGCTCCGAGCCGGACTCCTCCGCTGGCTCGGGGTCCTTGCCTGACCGTGCCGGTGGCGGCGCGGCCGGTTTCTGCGCTGGTATCGTCATGGTCGCTGAC
>DATEOG010000339.1:0-4644 GCA_035274345.1 Gemmatimonadaceae bacterium | reverse complement strand
CGCGACCGCGAGCACGGGGCGTGACCGCGACGGACCCCGTCAGGTCTCCGGGGGTAAATTCAGGGATGTACCATCCCCTCCCTCGCCTTCATATCAGAATCAGATTCCCCATGCGCCTGCGCCGACTTTTTGCGGCCCTTTTGCCGCTCGCCTTTACAGCCTGCCTGGAAGGCAGCGACCTTAGCACCAACGTCGCTCCCAACATCCCGATCGAGCAGACGACGTTCGCGGCGTCGCTGAACGTAGACCTGGCCCAGTCCACGAAGTCCTCCACTGGGATGTACACCCGCGACCTCACCGTGGGGACCGGCGCCGCCGCGACGTCCACCTCGCTCGTGAACGTGTACTATGCGGGATATCTGGCGAATGGTCAGCTCTTCGATGCGCGCTCATCGCCGAGCAATCCACTGCCTGTGACACTCGGGACCAGCTCCGTGATCAAGGGCTGGGACGAAGGCGTCGTTGGAATGAAGGTCGGAGGTGTCCGGCAGCTCATCATTCCGCCGAACCTCGCGTACGGCCCATCGGGATCCGGGGTGATTCCGTCGAACGCAGTGCTCGTGTTCACCGTCCAGCTGGTAAGCGTGCAGTAGCGCTGGCAGCCGAGCCGATTTCCGGCTATATCATCGGACGCGCGGGCAGGTGACCACCTGCCCGCGCGTCTGTGCGACGGACATCCGCTCAACCCGCTCAACCCCCGACCCATCACGATGCAGACCTACGTGTACTACATCGCCGAGAAGATGGCCGGCGCGATGGAGATGCAGCGATTTGCGCATCCCATTCACGTCGGGCTCGTCACGGCGCGCGATCACGAGCAGGCGTATACCGCGGTGCTCGAGGATCTGCGTCCCACCTTCTCGAGCGAGCCGCAGCTGCTCGAGGTGCGCTTCGAGGCAGTCACCCCGCCCAGGTCCGGTGCGGGCGTCTGGCGCCACGGGAAGCCGATCGACACCGACATCACCTTCACGTCGGCCGACTGACGTCGCGACCGCGCGCCTCGCACCGTGAACGACGCGATCTTCGAGCGGCGCCGCGGTGACCTCGTCGTCTCCACCGATCGCGCGCGCCTCGACGTCGACCTGATCCACCGCGTGCTCGCCGACACCTACTGGGCGAGCGGCATCCCTCGCGACATCGTCGTCCGCGCCATCGCCGGGTCGATTGCCTTCGGCATGTACGAGGGCGGCAGACAGGTGGGATTCGCGCGCGTCATCACCGACCTGGCGACCTACGCCTATCTCGCCGACGTCTTCATCGTCGAGCAATGTCGACGGCGCGGTCTGGGCGACTGGCTCGTGGAGAGCATCCGCCTCCATCCGCAGCTACAGGGATTGCGCCGGTTCGCCCTGATCACGCGCGACGCCGGTCCACTGTACGCGCGCCACGGCTTCGTCGCGCCCCCCGAGCCAGCCGGCTACATGGAGATCGTCGATCGGGAGGTGTACCGGAGGCGGTGAGCTTGTGAGTTGGATAGCTGGTTGGTTGGTCGGTCGATTGGTGAGTTGACGGCTCTGGCTAGGAACCAGCGTGGAGATCCCTCAGTGGGGGCTCTACGCCGGTTGTAGCCAGGGCCGTTCAGTTCACGAGTTCACCCACCAACTAGCGAGCTATCCAACTCACCAACTCACCGTATGGTCGCCCGCCTCAGCAGGCGGAGCAGGAACAGCAACACCACCGCGCCGATGAACGCCGTGAAGATGACACCGGCCAGGCCCCCGAACGGCGAGTTCACACCGAGACGGCTGAACAGCCACCCGCCCACGAAGGCGCCGACGATCCCGATGATGATGTCGCCGATCAGGCCGTAGCCCGTGCCGCCCATCACCAGCGAGGCCAGCACGCCGGCGATCAACCCGACGATGATCCAGGTGAGAAAGCTCATGTGAGGTTCCGGAAAGGGGAGCGAAGCATGGCTCGACGAGGGCAACTCACGTGCCCGCTACCCCGTTCCGCACCCTCGTCAGGGCACGATCCTGAGCGGCGCCGCACGCTGGAGCGTCACCCAGCGCTCTTCTCCCAGGTGCAGGATGCCCTTCACCCAATCCCAGTCGCGCGACACTCCGCCGTTCTCCATCACCATCAGGCCGAGCTCGCCCGCATCGCCCGGGTCCATCCGTACACAGCCGTGCGACGCCGCCCGTCCCAGCGATCCGACCGCGTCCGTCCCGTGGATGTAGAAGGCGGGTTCCCGGAAGAACATCTTCACGGTCCGCATCGGGTTGTCGGGATCACCGGGTCCCTGCGGGCTCTTCCCCCTCGCCCACGGCTGGTCGGGTGGCACCCACCTCGGATTCCACACCATCCTGCGGATCGCGTACGAGCCGGCCGGGGTAGGGTGCTTGCCGGTTCCGACGGCGACGGGGTACACCTTCACCGTCTCGCCGCCTCGTCTGACGGTCAGCGTCTTCTCACTGAGGCTCGCCGTCAGCGTCAGTCCCTCGGCCGGAATGGTCGGACGTGCGGCAAAGATGAGCGCGATGATCGGTATCGTCGCGAGCAGCGACACCGGGCTGACGAGTCGGCGCATCGAGCGGCGTAATCGAAGGCGGCGCGACGTCGATAGTTTCTGGTCAGGCATGTTTCACCCTCGTGGCGTTCATTTTCAGTGCACCGATATTTCAGTGCACGCCGATGTCGGTAACATCTCACTCGATCCGCTCCGTCACTCATGCGCACTTCGCTCTACGTCGCACGTCCAATGGCGCTCCTCGCCACCGCGATGGTCCTCACGGCGTTCGCGTGCAGCGCTCCGATGTCGTCCTCGTCGAGTGGGGACGCTGGCAGAGGAACGCGCTCTGGCGAGATCACCGAGAGTGAGGTCCGTCGCCTCCTCGGCGCGCTCAGCGACGATTCGCTGGAAGGCCGCATGACGGCCACGCGCGGCTCGGCGCGCGCCGCTGCGGTCATCGCTGCGGAGATGCGGCGCGTCGGGCTCGAGCCCGCCGGAGACAGCGGCTATTTCCAGCGCGTCCCCATCGCGCTCGTCGGCGCGGGCCGCGGACGCCCTACGCTGCTCGACAGCTTTGCGCAGCTCGACACGTTTCCCGCCGCGCGGCGGCCGGCCTCCGTCAACGTCGTCGGCGTGTTGCGCGGCAGCGATCCCGCCGTGCGGGATTCCGCGGTGCTCATCGACGCGCACTACGATCACCTCGGCATCGGCCGCGCCGTGAACGGCGACTCGATCTACAACGGCGCCGACGACGACGCGTCGGGTGTCGTGGCGGTGCTGGAGATCGCGCGCGCTCTCACGGCCGGACCGCGTCCCCGTCGCACCGTGATCTTCGCGGCGACGACGGGCGAGGAGGTCGGACTCCTCGGCACGCGATGGTATCTGCGGCATCCCGTCGTCCCAGTGACGCAGATGAGCGCCAACCTCGAGATCGAGATGATCGGTCGCCCCGATTCGCTCGCCGGTGGTGCGGGGCGCGCGTGGCTCACCGGCTTCGAGCGCTCGACCATGGGCGCGACCTTCGCGCGCGCCGGCCTCCCCATCGGTCCCGACAAGCGGCTCGACCAGCAGTTCTTCGAGCGGAGCGACAATATCGCGTTTGCCCGGCTGGGCGTGCCGGCGCACACGCTGTCCTCGTACAACATGCACACGGACTACCACGAGCCGAGCGACGATCTCACGCACGTGGACATCCCGCACATGACGTCGGTCATTCGCGCCGGCGCTGCAGCGGCGCGTCTGCTCGCCGATGGCGAGGCGCCTCGCTGGAACGCCAATGGTCGGCCGGAGCCACAGCGTCGTCTCAGCCCGACGCCGCCCACGCCGACGCCGATGCCCGTCACGCCCCCAGCGTCGATCTCGGAGAGCCCGCAGGCGGTGCTCGCCAAGTTCATCACGGTGAAGCTCGAGGCCGACACGGCGTCGCTGACGCGGAACGAGCGCCGCATGCTGCCGCTTCTCGTTGACGCCGCGCGTGAGATGCACGACGTGTTCTGGGTGCAGGTCGTCGGTCCGCGCGATTCGGTGCTCTCGTCCATCACGGATCCCGCCGCGCGTCGCCTTGCCGACGTCATGGTGGGACCGTGGAATCGGCTCGAGGACGATGCGCCCTTCGTCGCGGGAGTCGGACCGAAGCCCGACGGCGCGAACTTCTATCCGCGCGACATGACCAAGGCCGAGTTCGAGCGAGAAGTGCAGGCCGGTGGCGCGCGCGCGGACAGCCTGAAGTCGTGGTACACGATGATCCGCCGCGACGGGTCGGGCCGCCTGTCGATCATCCCCTACTCCAGATTCTTCGCCGCGAACAATCAACGCGCCGCGGCGAAGGTGCGCGCTGCGGCGGCGCTGGCCGACGATCCCGGCCTGCGACGCTACCTGACGCTCCTCGCGACCGCGCTCGTGACCGACAGGTACCGGCCGAGCGACATGGCGTGGATGGACATGAAGCGCAACCGGCTCGACATCGTGCTCGGACCGATCGAGAGCTACGAGGACGAGCTGTTCGGCTACAAGACGGCCGCCGAGTCGTTCGTCCTGGTCAAGGACCTGGCGTGGAGCCGTCGCCTCGCGAAATACGCCACGATGCTCCCCGCGCTCCAGCGTGGGATCCCGGTGCCCGACGCCTACAAGCGCGAGCGCCCGGGGACCGGCGCGGATCTCAACGCGTACGATGTCGTCTACGTGTCAGGGCA